>JAAZBV010000046.1 GCA_012513605.1 Desulfatiglans sp.
TATTTCCTGGAAAATTGCTCTTCAGATTCTGACAGAACATCTATTACAAAATCACTTTCTCCTAATATCCGTTGATCGCTTTTTATTCGATCCTGGCCTTTCAACCTTATCTTCTTGATCTCATCCCAACCACCAAGACTTCTTATCAAGCCTCCTCCAACCAATTCAGGCCGCCTCCCGAGTGAAACCCCATCTTCCACATATGATAAATATTGTTTTCTGTCTTCACCCAATCTTTTACCAAAAAGCCTGAGAATATATTCTGTATCCTGCCATTTTCTTTTTTGATTACCCATCAAAGCACTATGGCCACAGTAGGGATAACGATTCAATGCTTCTAAATCAACTGCTATTTTGCCCCTCAATGGATTTAGATGTATATAACGAACCAATTCCAGCAAATAGGCATCTTCCTGGCATATGATGGACTTATACCTGTTCTGAAAAAGTTGTCCATGTCTGTTGTGCCTCCTGTTATAATAAATTGCATAGCCAGTTAAGAGACGTTTCATTAAAGTGGCAATGCCTGAGCGCATTATCAGCGAACCCAGGCACTAATTTAATGGTTCTGTTTTCAGCTATTCAATTATGAAAGAAGCACATCACTCCAGTCCTTCAGATTATTCATAAAGGTCTGGGAGCGTTTCTGTAACTCCTTTACCCTTCTCCACTTATTTGAGATCTGAAGGATAATGCCGCTCGCGAGAAACCCTGCCATTACCCCCTGGTAATAATCCAGCCAAGTTATATCCCCAATATTTATTGAGCAGCTTACATAGGTGCTGAAGACCGTGACTATTATTATAAGTATTAATGCTAACATGTTATGACTCCTTTCTTCATTGTGTAACAGTGAAACCTATTAAAAAATATACAATAAATATTGCTATGTATTTTTTTTTAAACTTTTTTTCGCTTTTAACCTTTCAATGCCCTATAATGCTATACTTTTTATCAATTATTCTCAAAGCTTATGGGATAAACCCCTATCGCTTAACAAATCTGTATATTATTATTGCAAATTGGATACCAAAAAAAGGTAAAAGGATAACATTTTTACACACAGGCAATTAGGCAGTGTTGATCCAGAAAGAGACAAATCAGTCAGCGGTCAGCTAATTCTTTGTTTTTAATGCGTTTTTCTGATAAATGCGGACAGCCCTGTTATGCTCAGCAAGCCCCTTTGAGAAATGGTGAGACCCGTCATTTTTAGAGACAAAATAGAGAAACTCTGTATCCGCCGGAAACAGCACTGCCTTTATGGAATGATACCCAGGGTTTGCTATTGGGCCTGGCGGAAGCCCTTTTATCACATATGTGTTATATGGGCTGTAGGCGGCAAGATCCTTTTTCCTGATATTACCTGAATAATCCTTCATTCCGTAAATAACAGTCGGGTCACTGTCCAGCCTCATATTCTTTTTAAGCCGGTTAAGAAAAACGCTGGCAATGAGCGGCCTTTCATCCGGGTTGCCTGTCTCTTTTTCTACTATTGAAGCAAGGGTGATAACCTCATGCAGATTTATTCCGCTTTCAAGTATACGGCCTTCAAGGGGTGCTGTTATTGTCCTGAATCTCATGATCATAGCATCAACAATGGCCTTTGCAGAAAGACCCCGTGCAAAGCGGTATGTATCAGGATAAAGATATCCTTCAAGCCCGGGGCCTATAAATCCATACATCTTCTCTATATCATGCTGATTCACATACTGAAGGAATTCTTCTTTAGTAATCAGGCTGTATGATGAAAGCACATCTGCAATCTGCGCTATGGTAAAACCCTCCGGGATGGTCACATTGTATGCAACAACCTCACCCCTTGTAATCATCTCCATGATTCTTTCAGGGGTCATTGAAGGATTAAGGCTGTATTCTCCTGCCTTTATCATGCGGCCCATGCCTTTTAACCTTACCCTGATCATGAATGCAAGGCTGCTTCTTATAAGCCCCTCCTTTTCAAGCAGATCAGAGATATTTCTAAGGTTCATGCCACTCTGTATGATGAATACCCTGTTGTCCCCATGATGAGCCATCGGGGCAGTCAGATAAAACCCTGTTCCGGTAATAATGCCAGCGACTGCCAGAATTGAAATGGTAACTGATATGATTAAAACCTTCTTTATTTTAAATACCGACATGGATCACCCTTTTCATATATATAAAATCAATGGCCCCTATTATCTTTCCCACCCATTAAGGGGGCATTCATCGCATTGAGGGATTTTTCTGCAATAGAGTTTTGCTGTTTTTACAATAAGGGCATGAAATTCATTAAAGAGCTCATGATCCGGTTCAAGGCTTGACATGAACAACTCCTGTATCTCATCATATGCAGCCTGATCATCTGCCATATTATGACGATTGAGTATCCTGTAGGTGTATGCATCAATAACAAACACCGGGTTATGCGCAGCGTACAGGATAATACTGTCTGCTGTCTCAGGCCCTATACCTTTAACAGATAATAACACTTCACGCTGAACATCAGCATCCTCATCAAACAACCTGAATATATCACCCTCATACCTTTCCATAAGCATGCTGACAAGATTTTTTAGCCTGGCCGCTTTAATATTATAATAACCAGCCGGCCTGATAACCTCTGCAAGTTTTTCTTTTGAGACCTCATGGATGGCTTGAACTGTGAGAAGGTTCATTCTCTTCAGGTTATTAATGGCCTTTTCCACATTTGTCCAGCTTGTATTCTGGGTGAGGAGAGCCCCTACCATCATCTCAAATGGCCCGTCACCAGGCCACCAGTACTGGGGCCCGAAACGATCAAACATCAGGCGAAACATCTCCATTAGTTTATTTTGAGTATATCCTGACACAATCCATCCTTTTCAATACACAGTAATTACCTTGACAGGCGGGGAAGGATACCTTAAATTTACGCCTCGTGTCAAACGGTCAGAATAAAGCCATCAGCTGTCAGCTGTCAGCCAGGGCTTTATTTTGAATGCCTTTTGCTAAACGCTTATGGCTGACTGCTTTCATACAAAAACAAAAGTTTTTATATGAACACAAATTTATAATAACTATTTTTTACAAGAGAAATTAACATATGGCCCCGGTTCCAAAACTTACATATACAAGAAACATAGGCATTATTGCCCATATTGATGCAGGTAAAACCACTACTACAGAAAGAATCCTCTATTACACAGGCAAGGTGCATAAGATGGGTGAGGTGCATGATGGCGAGGCCACAATGGACTGGATGCTTGAAGAGAGGGAAAGGGGCATCACCATTTCATCTGCTGTTACATCCTGCAACTGGGGCAATCATGTAATCAATATAATAGATACACCCGGCCATGTTGATTTCACCATTGAGGTAGAAAGGTCATTAAGGGTGCTTGACGGGGCCATAGGTATTTTCTGCGCTGTGGGCGGTGTTGAGCCACAGTCTGAGACAGTATGGCACCAGGCCGACCATTATAAAGTCCCCAAAATAGCATTCATAAACAAGATGGACAGGACAGGCGCAGACTTTTTCAGGGTTGTTGAGATGATGAAAGGGCGTCTCGGAGTAAAACCTCTTATACTCCAGCTACCCTGGGGTTCAGAAGACAGTTTCAAAGGTGTGATAGACCTCTTAAAGATGAAGGCTATTGCATGGAATGAAGAGAGCCTTGGCATGGAATACAGCGAGTTCCCAATCCCTGAAGAGCTGATGGATGAGGCGCTTATCTATCGTGACCATATCCTTGAGATATTATCAGAATACAATGACACCATAATGGAAAAGTATCTGGCAGAAGAGGAGATAGATATAGCAGATATTAAAAAGGCAATCCGCTCCTCCACAGTAAAGCTTGAATGCGTGCCTATTTTCTGTGGAAGCTCTCTTAGAAACAAGGGGGTACAGCCCCTTATCGATGCAATAGTCAATTACCTGCCATCGCCCATAGATGTGCCGGCCATTAAAGGGTGCCTGCCTGAAAGCGGTGAGGAGGAGACAAGGGCCTCAGATCCTAAAGGACCATTTGCAGCCCTTGTATTCAAGGTGATGATGGATCAGGGCAGGAAAATGACATTTATCAGGGTCTACTCAGGCACCCTTAATGTCGGTGACACGGTCTACAACCCTGGAAAAGGGGTTAAGGAAAAGTTATCAAGGCTCTTAAAGATGCACTCCAACAAACGTGAGCGCATAGAGACCGCATCAGCAGGGGACATTGTAGCGGCAATGGGTTTAAAGATCTCCAGCACAGGCGATACACTCTGCATTGAAGATAAACCCATCCTGTTTGAGGCGATAAATGTGAATGAACCGGTTATATCTGTTGCTGTTGAGCCCAAAAAGGTACAGGATCAGGATAAGCTCCTTGATGTGCTTGCCAAACTTACTGACGAAGACCCCACATTCAAGTATCGTATAGACGATGAAACAGGGCAGATAATTATCTCAGGCATGGGTGAGTTGCATCTTGATATCATTATCGGAAAGATAAAAAGGGAATATCAGGTAGATACAAACCAGGGCAAGCAGCAGGTGGTATTCAGGGAGACCATATCAAAGGATGTGGAGCATGAAGAGACCTTTGAAAGAGAGCTGGCAGGCCAGAAACATTTTGCCGGTGTAAAGATAAAGATATCTTCACTTGCAAGGGGAAGCGGAAACCAGTTTGCAAACAAATGCGCCCACCCTGCGCTCAAACAGGAATTCATTGATGCCATAAAAGAGGGCATTAACGAGGCCGCATCAGGCGGCATCATGATGGGTTACCCTGTTATTGATGTTGAAACAACACTTATTGATGTAAAGGTAGATGAATCTTTCTCTGACGCAATGGCATTCAAGGTGGCCGCAACAATGGCCTTTAACAATGCCTGTGTCAAAGGCGAACCACAGCTTCTTGAACCCATTATGAAAGTTGAGGTGCTGGTGCCTGATGAGTTTATGGGGGATGTAATAGGGAGTCTCAATTCAAGGGGCGGCAAGATTGAGGGGATCACTGCCAAGGGGCCTGTTCAGGTGATAGATGCAAGCGTGCCGCTGTCAAAGATGTTTGGCTACTCCACCTCACTCAGATCAGAGACCCAGGGCAGGGCAACCTACAGCATGCAGTTCAGCCATTATGACAAGGTATAAAATCAGGCGCAAGGCAAAAGGCTCAAGGCAAAAGGGTTAAAAATTATTCCATCTTTATCAAAAGATGCCCTTTTGCAACCCTGTCCCCGGCAGCAACAAGTATCTCTGCTACCTTTCCATCAATTTCAGCCTCGATTGCATTCAGCATCTTCATGGCCTCAAGCATAACAACTACATGCCCTTTAGATATTGTCTGCCCCTTTCGCACCCTGACCTCTGATATTACCCCCGGTATTACCGCGCGTATACCCTTTTGCCCGGCAGGCTCTTTTATTACCTTCCTGATATATCCATCAGGTATCTCAGTCTCATACCCTGTATCATCAATAATGAGACGCTGTATCTTCCTGTCCATTTTAATATCCTAAAGAGGCAGATTCCCGTGCCGTTTATTGTATTTAGCAACACGCCTTGTCTTGGCAAGTTCAAGCGCCCTGATAAGCGCATCCCTTGTGTTATGAGGCTCTATAATCATATCCACATAACCCCTTGAAGCGGCCACATAGGGGTTTGCAAACTTCTCCTCATATTCCTTTACCTTTTCAAGCCTTGTCTTTTCAGGGTCATGGCTGTTTGCTATCTCTCTCTTGAATATGATGTTTGCAGCCCCTTCAGGCCCCATTACCGCTATCTCTGCTGTGGGCCATGCTATTACCGTGTTTGCGCCAAGATGTCTGCTGCACATGGCAATATATGCGCCTCCATATGCCTTTCTCATCACCACAGTAAACTTGGGCACTGTTGCCTCGCTGTATGCGTACAAAAGCTTTGCCCCGTGCCTTATTATGCCTGAATGCTCCTGGTCTATGCCCGGCAGATATCCCGGTGTGTCCACAAAGGTTAAGAGGGGGATATTAAATGCATCGCAGAACCTTATGAATCTTGACGCCTTGTCAGATGCATTAACATCAAGAACGCCAGCAAGCACCCTGGGCTGATTTGCAATAATGCCCACCGGCCTTCCGCAGATGCGCCCGAACCCGACAACGATATTCCTGGCAAAATGCTCCTGCACCTCAAAGAAGTAAGAGCTGTCTACCACCCCCTTAATGATATCCTTTACATCATAGGATTTTTTCCGGTCATTTGGTAAAACATCCTGCTCTTCAAGGGGCTTAACTGGTGACTTGTATTCATCCTGATTAGGCGGCATCTCAGTGCTGTTGGATGGTAGAAATGAGAGCAGCGCCCTTATCTGTTCAAAGGCCTCTAACTCTGTCTTTGCATAAAAATGCGCATTGCCTGTTAATGCGGCATGGGTTACTGCGCCGCCAAGCCTTTCTGCATCTATCTCCTCGCCTATTACCGATTTTATTACCTGCGGCCCTGTAATAAACATATTGGAGATTTTATCCACAACAAAGACAAAATCGGTTAATGCCGGAGAATAGACTGCACCCCCGGCACATGGGCCAAGGATAAGGGAAATTTGAGGTACAACACCGCTAAGCTGCGTATTCCTGTAAAAGATATCACCATACCCGCACAGTGAATCAACACCCTCCTGTATCCTTGCACCGCCAGAGTCATTTATCCCTATAAGCGGTATACCCATATCCCCTGCTGAATCCATAATCTTCACGATCTTGCCCGCATGTGCCTTTCCAAGTGAGCCCCCTGCCACAGTGAAATCCTGTGCAAAAAGGGCAACAGCCCTTGCGCCCACCTTGCCGAAACCGGTTATAACACCGTCCCCTGCAAGTTTCTGTGACTCCATGCCAAAATCCTTTGCAGTGTGCTCCACAAAGAGGTCTGTCTCAAAAAATGTATTTTTGTCAAGTATTCTATCTATCCTCTCCCTGGCATTAAGCTTTCCGCTCTTGATCTGCTTCTGCGCTGATGCCTCACCCCCGCCCTTAACAAGACGCGAGGCGCGGGAGAGAAATTCGTTTATCTTTGCTTTTATTGTCATAAGTAAAATAACCTTTCACATCTTTTATACTGTAGTTTTGCAGAAATTTGTAAGCTCTCCTATCCCCTCAATCTCTACTGTAACCCTGTCCCCATCCTTCATATAGATGGATGGTTCACGAAATGTCCCGACCCCGTGTGGCGTACCGGTTAGGATGACATCACCCGGAAGGAGTGTGAAATTAAAGGAGATATAACTGACCAGATCAGCTACTTTGAAAAGCATCAGATCGGTGTTGCTATCCTGCATAAGCACATCATTAAGGCTGCATTTAATATAAAGGGACTCGGGCGCCTTTAACTCATCAGTTGTCACGATCCACGGCCCAATTGGGCAGAATGTGTCAAGAGACTTTCCCCTTACCCACTGCCCGTCCCCGAACTGGAGATCCCTTGCGCTCACATCATTTGAGCATGTATACCCGAAGATGTTTTCCATCGCCTTTGTAACAGGGCAGTTGCGGGTTTTCCTGCCTATTATCACCGCAAGCTCCGCCTCAAAATCCACCTTTTTAGTAATGGCTGTATCCCATATGATCTCTTTATTGTGACCTAAAAGAGTTGTCGAAAACTTTGAAAAGAGTATCGGCCTGTCAGGCGCCTTACCGTGGCTCTCCTTTATATGATCCAGGTAATTGAGCCCGACACATACTATCTTTGATGGCCTGGTGATGGCAGGGGCATAATCTATCATCTCAGTAGGGATAGGTGTGCCTTTTTTCGTTACCACTGGTGAGAGGGTAATAAAATCAAGCATATCACCGGAAAAATCAATTGGATAAACCATCCCATGATCAACCACCCCGAGCTGTACCAGGTCTTTATCCATGTACTGGAGAATCTTCATTCAAATAAAACCTTCCTTTAAAAGCAAGATGGTTTAACACATGGCAACATTCTCAGTCAAATTAAATAATTAGATGTCCTATATGGCAATATTCTGTTATAAAACCATTCATCTTACAGAATTGAGGAACATATATGGAATTGCTTGCCCCTGCGGGGAACCTTGAAAAACTTAAATGGTCGGTTATGTATGGCGCTGACTCTGTATATTTCGGCACTGAATTCGGTTCACTCCGGAGTTTTGCAGGTAATTTTACGCTTGCTGATGCACAGGCGGGCATAGATTACCTCCATAAGAGGGGGAAAAAAGGATACGTTACACTGAACATCTACCCATTTTCAGATGAATTTGAAAGGTTAACTGAAACCGCCCGAGCCCTTGATGAGATGGGTATAGATGCATTCATAATCTCAGACATGGGGGTATTAAGGGAGCTCAAAAGGCTTAACATCAAGGCAGGGCTCTTTATATCCACCCAGGCAAACACCACAAATTTTCAGGCAGCTTTAGCCTATCATGAGCTCGGCGCCTCAAGGGTTATACTTGCCAGGGAACTTTCAATAGAGAGGATCAGTGAAATAGTGCAGAAGACAAAGGGCATAATAGAGACAGAGGTATTCATACACGGGGCAGTCTGTTTTTCATATTCAGGCAGGTGCGCCATAAGCGATTACCTGACAGGCTACAGGGCAAACCGGGGTGAGTGCAAACACCCGTGCCGGTGGAAATATTATCTCATGGAGGAGACACGGCCAAATGAATACATGCCTGTTTTTGAGGATGAAAGGGGTATGTACCTTTTAAACAGCAGGGATACAGCCCTCTTTGAATTTATTCCTGAACTCATTGAAGCAGGGATAGCATCAGTAAAGATAGAGGGGAGGATGAAATCCATTCACTATCTTGCAACAGTGGTTTCCTTTTACAGGCAGATACTTGACGGCAAAAGGTTTACAAAAGAACAGGGCCTTGAGATGCTTAACAGGGTGCCCAACCGCGGTCTCTCAACCGGTTTCATGAAGGGGTACATAGACAAAAATGACTACCAGATTGAAGAGAGCGGCTCCTGTTCGGAATCTGTATTTGTGGGCAACATCACAGAAGAAAGATATGATGGCAAACCGGTTCTTGAGGTAAGAAACAAGATATTTGCAGGTGAGGAGCTTGAGGTGCTGAATACTGACGGGTCAATTACACAGATAAAGATGTCTTTACCTCTTATAACAAAAAACGGCCACAGACTTGATGAGGTAAACCACTCACAGTTCATACTTATTGATGAGGAGCTTGTGCCCTACACAATACTTAGAAGGATAAAGACTACTTAACTTTAAATACATTCTGCACAGCAGAGGCAAGCTCAAGCCTTGTGAATGGTTTAAGCACATAGGCGGAGAATCCTGCCGCGAGCGCCTTTTGCGCATCCACAAGGGGGTTATGTCCAGAACAGAGTATAACCGGCATATCCTTTCTTATCTTACGTATCTCCTCAAAAAACATCAGGGCGTTCATCTGCGGCATTGCCATATCAGTGATTACGAGGTGATACCTCTCCGGCCTTTTCTTTATAAGCTCCAACCCGTCAATGGGATTTGTCTCAGCATCAACAATATAGCCCAGACTTTCAAGCATGCGGCTGGACACCTTTGCTATCTGCTCCTCATCATCAACAAATAAAATCCTTTTTTCCAAAGGAAATCTCTTTATACCATTGCCATCATTAACAACTTTATCTTCATTAATACCCGGTAAAAGAATGGTAAAGGTAGTGCCCTTACCTTTATCGCTTTTCAGGTTTATTGAACCCCTGTGTTTTTTTACTATACCCTGAACAACCGCAAGGCCCATGCCTGAACCCTTGCCTACCTCCTTTGTTGTAAAATAGGGGTCAAAAATCCTGTCATGGATAGCAGAAGGGATACCCGGGCCGTTATCACTGATAACGATTTTTATATACTCGCCATTTGCAAGCAGTTCATTGTCATCAGAGGCATGGTTTACCGCAACATTTTCCATTTTCACACTAATTGTCCCGCCGCTCTCCTCCATTGCCTGGGCAGAATTTGCGCATAGGTTCATGATGATCTGGTTTATCTGTGTCGGGTCGGCAATCAGAAATGGATTAGCCACATTTATCTGTTTTTCAATCCTTATTGTTGCAGATATGGATGACCTCAAAAATTTTAGGGAGTCATTAACAACCGTAACAATATCAATTTTCTCCTTTTTCACATCAATGTTCCGGCTGAATGTAAGGAGCTGCCTGATCACCTCCTTTGCCCTTAATACCGCCTTTACTATCTCTTCAAGGTTTGAATGGGACTGACTCATCACAGGCACATCATCAAGACAGAGCTCTGTGTTCCCGATGATAATTCCGAGGATATTGTTTATATCATGGGCTATGCCCCCTGCTAGGGTGCCTATGGTCTCCATCTTCTGGGCATGGTTAAGCTTTAGTTCGAGCTGCTTGTTTTCCTGTTCTATGAGTTTACGCTCTGTTATATCCTGCCCTGTCCCTCTAATCAGATAACGCTCGCCATTTTTGTATTCATGTTTGCCAACATAGTTGGAGATATAACGTATCTCGCCGCTGGGTCTGACAATCCTGTATTCTATATAGTAATCCTCCCTTCCGACTTGCAGGGCAACCTTAAGACGTTCCTGGTCATCAGGGTGAACATAACTAAGATATTTTTCCGAGCTTATTCCCTGTTTTTTATCTATCCCGAAGATTTTATAGAGCTCATCAGACCACCAGAGTTCCTGGGCTTTGACATTATATTCATATGTCCCTATATGGGCGATCTCCTGCGTCTGCAGCAACCTCTTCTCGTTGAGGCGCCTCTCGTCTTCCCCTAATCTCTGGTCTGTAATATCCTGGCATATGCCATAAATACGGACTGCCTTACCATCTGCATCCTTCATTACCCTTGAACGGGTGTTCATATGCCTGTTGTTGCCCTGCTTATCTATTATTCTGTATTCAATATCATAGGGCAATGCGTTTTTTATGGATTCCTTAATCGTGGAATCCAGTCTATATGTATCTTCAGGGTGTATCCTATGTTCCATAATATTCAGGATCCTGTTTTCCTCTACACCCTCAACACCCCATATCCTTTTCAACTCATCAGAACAGCGGAATTCACCTGTTTCAATGTCCAGTTCCCAGCTTCCTATATGGGCAATGCGCTGGGTCTCGGAAAGGTCGTGCTGGTACCTCTGGATCTCAAGCTCTCTCTCTTTATGTTCAGCAATATTCCTGCAAAGGCAGATCTGCCATATCTCATTATCTTTTTTAAATGACTGCCCGAACAGCTCCACATTAACAAGGGCGCCGTCTTTCCTCCTGTGCATGGTTTCAAAGTTGACACGTGTATCCTGAATCACATTTGATGCCTGTTTTATCTGTTCAGGGGTAAAAAGGGTTTCCCAGTCCCATACATGCAGCTTTGCCAGTTCATCATGGCTGTACCCCAGCATTTCGGCAAATTTATTGTTTGCCGCAAATACCATATGCTCACCATTTATGATTACCAGTGGATCATTCTTTGATTCGAGTATATCTCTTAATTGTGCAGGGTTATTGATATAACCGGAAATATCGTTACAAAGGTCATTGCCCATTACCTGGCTAGATTCACTGATAATGGCTCTGTCCGGTGTGTCGGGTTTTCTGTCTGCCATTTTTAACCTCTGAAAGCGCTATTACATTTGACTGAGGAGATAAAGCATCTCAGGTAAAACAGAGTAACACAAAGAGGTAATTATCCATATAAAAAGGCAACAATCAATAGAAATATCATATTGATCATGTCAACGATTTAAAGGCCATTTGTTGGAATCGTAAAAAAACACAACAGAGCCAAATGAATAACATAACAGGTTCAATATGTTGTATTCATGGGTGCTACTACCAGAAGGTCTTTAAAGGAAAAATAATTATCGACAGAAAATTTCCAAAGGTTGTGCCCAGATTCGTGAGAACAACCACAAGGAGAATCCTTGTTATCTTATTATGCCAGAACCCTTTAACAGAGGTAATATCATCAGGCAGCGACTCAAAATCCCTCACCTTTGGTTTGCTGATCAGGACCTGCACAATGCCTGCAACCCAGCCCGAGGCGATGAGCGGATGTAAAGAGGTAAAGGGTGAAGAAAGGGCCGCAGCAATAATGGTAAGAGGGTGCGCAAATGCGACGGCTGCGCCTATTGCGGTAAAGATAAGATTTGCCGCGAGCCAAAACAGGAGCATCTCAGTGCCCACATCCTTACCCCCCATAAAAAATCCCGCGACTATAAGTGCAACTATCAGACCCGGTATGCCCCAGCCAAGGATCGCACCCCAGTGCCCCTTTTCAGGCTTTTTATCCAGCTCATTTAAATCAATACTTCTTTCCCATCCAGCCTTAATGCCTGGGACATGGCCCGCGCCTACAACCGCCACGATCTTTTCACCGGGTGCTGTCCGGATCTTTTCTGTAAGATACTGGTCCCTTTCATCTATAAGTATTGTCTTGAGCTTTGGCTGTGATTCGCCTATCTCGGAAAGGAGGGTCTCAAGCATATCCTTATCCTTGAGCTTTTCCACCTCCTCCTCACTTATGTCATCTACACCGAATATGGAGGCTGAAAACTGTGCCATGAGCTTCATTTTTTCCCAGAAGGTTATTGTCCGCCATGCCCTTGATAGAGTAGTCCTTATGTCACGGTCAGCCAGGTGTATCTTTGAACCGGCTGCCTCAGCAGATCTTATGGCCTGGGCCATCTCCTCACCCGGCTTTATACCCAGTTTTTTACCGATCTTTTTCTGTATGGAGGCAAGCATGAAATTGGCTAAAAGAAGGGTGGCCTTTTTTTCTTTAATGATCTTGTAAAGATCTGTATCCTGCCATTTCTGTTTCTGGGTCATGGCCTGAAATCTTGAATCGCACAGCTCTATACAGACTGTGTCAGGTTTTTCATCCTCAATTATCTCACGTACAAGGTCAGCGCTCTTCTGTGAGACATGGGCGGTACCGAGTATGGTGATATTTTTCCCATTATATGTAAGCCGATGTACATCGTTATTGTCGATCATTATGATTTCCTGTTTTAATAAAGTAAAAAAACAAAGCTGGTTTAATTACAGACCCACCGAGGTATGTCAAGAAAAATCACAGAAATGTAAAAAAGCAGCCGAATGGCAAAAAAAAAGAGGAAATATATATCTCCTCTTTTTTATCAATATATGCTTCCCAGAAAGCCGTTGTTTTAGGAGTGCGAATCTCTTAATAAATTTTTTTATAAATTGAGTAGCACATCAAAAAAGATTCACGCGCACCCGAGAAGCATCTATTGATGTTAACTTTATATATAGCAATGTGCGTGCCAAAACCAGAGTTAATTAATTTCTATTGTATTTTCAATATGTTGCCAAAATGACACGCATATTGCCATTTTTATGACTGCCATTTTCCCGACATTATGAAGGTTTTTATGACACCATTCCACATAAATAAAAACCTCATATGAATCACCAGTTAAATGCCACGCTCCCGTATATAAACCTCCCCGGTTCATTTACTATTGCCGGGTTTACCCCTGTTCCGCCTACAACATCCCACTCGTAAGAGTTGGCTACAGTATAAAGCCTGTCAAACACATTTTCTATCCCAAAATTAAAAACTACCGATTTATACCTGTATCCTATCCTTATATTCATAATATCCCAGCCTGTAATGGGCACCTCACCCGCATCCTGATCAATATGATCAGCATCTTCAGAGTGCACCCACTCTATGGTGGAATATAGTTCAGTATCTTCAATATCAAATGGCCTTGCCCTGTGAAAGTCAAGAGAGAGCCTTGTCTTGAGCGGCGCTATCTGCCCCAGCGCCTTTTCCCTGTTGTTATCCGGAAAACTGTCTTTGTAGCCCCTCTGAAGAGCCATTCCGCCATTCAAAGTAAAAGAATCGAGAATATCCACCCTGAATTTTATATCCCCTCCAAGAATGCGGGCATCTATATTTGTGTAGCTCTGATATACCGCTGAATTTAATTCCTGGTAAATGAAATCATCCAGATCCGAATAAAATGCCTTTGCGCTGATCTCCCATCTTTTATTTTCAATTGTGATACCCATATCATATTCACTGTTTGATACAGGCTTAAGGTCGGGGTTGCCAAAAAATGTTGCGCTGCCCTGTATGTAACGCTCCGCTGATGTAGGGGGCCTGTGACTTCCCCCTATCCCGCTAAATAGCGTAATGCCGTCGCGGAGATAGTATTTAGCCATTAAATAGCCGCCCGGAAGCGAGTCTCTCTGTTTATTTGAAGAGGTTATACCCTGTGTAAAAACAAGCTCTTCATCTGCCTTTTGACTGAACCTGTCATATCTTAATCCAATGCTAAAAGCCCATTTATCAACCCTCTTATCCGCCTTAAAAAATGCGCCCATATTAAAGCTCTTCACATTTGGTATGAGGTACCCGTTTAAAAGCGCCCCGGTCAGGCTGTTGTAGACATCACCCCACCACCTCCTGTGATATATATCAACACCATACATAATATCCGCATACCCTGTTTCAACCATGTTGCTGATGCCCCCGCCGGTGATAACCGATTCCACAATGTTATTTTTTGGCACAGGCACATTTCTAAAACCCTGAAAGGGGTAATGCTCTATGGCATTTCTGTAAATGAATAGAGTAAGCTTATCGGAAAAACCGCTAGCATTATCAATGGACAGGCTTATCTTACTGAACCTGTTTATCTCCTTTTCAGTATCAAATACCACCCTGGGTGTGAGGATGTCTCTCGCTTCGCCGTGTGTATGCTCAATCAGAAGAGATAGCTTTTCAGATGGTGTTATATTTATCTTTCCCCACAGGTCATGCTTTTTAAATGAATCTGCATTTATACCCGCATTATTATAGGATGCTGCAACCCCATCCCGCACCTGTGAGATGACATTACCAGCCCCATCTTCATACTGCCCTGATTTTGAATAATTATAGCCAAGCAGCCCTTTGACATATTCGTTTCCACCTGTAACCATAAAACCATTGCTTAAAAAGCTATAACTTCCGGCCCTTGATACTATCTCGCCGCTAAACCCTGAATCGGGCTTTTTGGTGATGACATTGATATATCCACCAAGGTACCCTGGTTTTGTAACGTCAAACGGCCCTTGCTTTACAACAAGCTCCTTAACAGTCAGCATATTGATGTGAGAAAGCGCAGGGTCTTTTCTGCTCCCGCATGCCCCTTCCAGTATCCCTTCATCAATAAGCACGTTGATATTCTCCTGCCCGAAACCACGTATGGATACCTCATTTCCATAACCGCTTTTCCTTATCATCTGCACCTCAACCATCTCATCTGACAATATCTCTGCCAGATCAACCACCTTGTGCGTTAAGAGCGCCTTATCTCCTATCTCACGGTTTTCGTAACTTATAGATTTTCCAAGAACAACAACAGGGGCAAGCTCATAAACCTCATCCCCCTGTTTATTTTTCTCCCTTTTGTCTCCTGCTTCTTTGCCCGAAATATTGTGGCATACAAAAACAAGAAGCAAAGTAATTAATAACATCCTGCCTGTTTGAAACATAAAAAACTCCTCCAATAACTATTTGTTAAGATTAAACAGTTTAATAAAATCAAGTTTTAGAAATACATATTCAGACTTGAAATAAAAAAGGAGGCGCCCTTGGAATGATACTTTTAAAGCTTTTACTGATGAATCCCTTTGAAATTGCCGCCTGCGCTTCCGAAAAACTGCTCAATATTTTAAGGATGACTACGGAGGTGAGGACAAAATGGCTTCTTAAAAGCTGATTAAGCTGCCTGCAAATGGGGCATGTATCAGGGTCATGGTTCTCTGTGTTGATAATGTTTAAGGCCTCCTCCTCTAATGGTATATAGTTCTTTTGCGAAGAAAACCAAAAACCCATTAGAAAAGGAGAAGGCCAGATGAAATTTTATACAAAGCAACACAAATACTATTGCGGAA
>JAAZBV010000047.1 GCA_012513605.1 Desulfatiglans sp.
AAAGTTATTAGCCATAGGGCTTTTGGTTATCGTACTGAAAACACATTTAAGCTGGCTCTATATCATGGCTTGGGAAAGCTACCTATGCCAAAATTGACCCACAAATTCTTGTGAGGAGCCAAAAAATTATTGCATGTACATATTATCCCGGTTTTGAGTTTATCAGCCCTTTAAAAACAGTGTCTCCCTAAATGAATGTGGTCAAAGAATCGGTAGAAATGTCAGAACAGAAGAATGATAAAAGCAAGCTACAGGTTTTTTTAGATATTTTTAATAATATCCTTGGGTCTGTTCGTGAAGCCCTGGTTTTACTTGATCCTGATTTGAAGGTCATAAAGGCTAATGATGCTTTTTATCGGACCTTCAAGGTTGTTAAAGATAAGACAGAGGGAGCCTTAATATATGATCTTGGTAACAGGCAGTGGGACATCCCGCGCCTGCGAGAATTGCTTGAAAATATTCTTCCTCATAATTCAACATTCAATGATTTTGAGGTGGAATACAATTTTGATGCAATCGGCCATAAAATTATGCATCTCAACGCCAGACAGATTTATAGCGAGTTTAATGGCACCAGGTTTATCCTGCTTGCTATAGAAGACGTTACGGAACGTGAGTATTATAAAAGGCGCCTTGAAGATCTTGTTGAAGAACGAACAGCCGAAAGTACCACTGCAAGGGAGGAGGCTTTAAAGGATAAAAAAAGTGCTGAAGAGGCTCTTCACGAAATAAAAAAACTGAAAGACCAGCTTGAGGCAGAGAGGGCATATCTGCAAGAAGAAATTAAAGTAGAGTACAATCATGAGAACATAATCGGACATAGCGACGGTCTAAAATATGTACTCTACAAGATCGAACAAATCGCCAGCACCGAGGCAAATGTCCTGGTGCTTGGTGAAACAGGTACAGGAAAAGAGCTTGTCGCCAGGGCAATTCACAGCCTGAGTCAGCATAAAAAGAGGGCACTGGTCAAGGTGAACTGTGCCACACTGCCCTCAAACCTTATCGAAAGCGAGTTGTTCGGGCATGAAAAAGGTGCTTTCACCGGAGCCCATTCCAAGCATACAGGACGATTTGAGGTCGCTGATGGGACCACCCTTTTTCTGGATGAAATAGGGGAGTTACCGTTTGAGTTGCAACCCAAGCTGCTCAGGGTTATTCAGGATGGAGAATTCGAAAGGTTGGGCAGTTCTCACACTGTCAAGGTCAAGGTGAGAATTATAGCCGCGACAAATCGCAATCTGGAAGAGGAAGTCAAAAAAGGCCGGTTCCGTGAGGACCTATGGTACCGTCTTAATGTCTTTCCTATTACCATGCCGCCCCTCAGGGATCGTTTGGAGGATATACCTCTTCTTGTGGAATTTTATATCAAAAAGATCGCTAAACGAATGGGTAAGTCAATTGAAGTCATTCCTTCAACTGTAATGAATAGTTTGCAGAGTTATCACTGGCCAGGTAATGTCCGTGAACTGGAAAATGTGCTTGAACGTGCGATAATAAATTCGTCAGGAGCTAAATTACGTCTGATGGACGAACTTCAAACTCAGACAAAATATTTATCAAACCCTGGAAAAAGTCTGGAAGCCATTGAACGTGAATATATTTTACAAATTCTGGACCAAACACAATGGAAGGTCAGCGGGAAAAACGGGGCCGCAGAGATATTGGGGCTCAATCGTAGCACTTTACGAGCGCGGATGCAGAAACTTGGCATTTCAAGACCACGTTGAATGTCCAAACTTGAAAGGCTGATAGGAGCTTGATTGTTTGATGTTTAAAAGTGGTCATATTTAAACATTTCCCATATATGACCACTTTTTATTACCAACATCACCATAAAACAGTTTCCTACTTGATTCAGATTTCAATGTTAAAACAATATGTTGCATTATTACATTACCTTTTAACCTTTCTGGCATGAAGCTTGGATATACCATAATATAATTCCGGAATTTTTTGACTGTAGCAGAGGTGCTTAAATAAAAGTTCTGATGGACTTTACTTGTCTGTTATGGACAAGTTGCGCCTTGCCTTATTATTAACTGTACCGGAAAACTCTATTGTTCAGCAACATGTCAGAGATTTCAATAAGGTATAAAAATTATTATGGGAGATACAGTTATGTTTACTATTGAGATGAAGGATCTAATTTCTACTATAGCAAAGATGCTTGTTGATAAACCCGATCAGGTCATTACCTCAGAGATAAAAGGGCAACAGGTCTCGGTGATTGAATTAAAAGTGGCACAGGAAGATCTCGGAAAAATAATAGGTAAGCAAGGACGCACCGCTCATGCCTTAAGAGGCATCCTTATGGCAGCATCAGCAAAATTAAAAAAGAGATGTACCCTGGAGATACTGGCGTAAGGATATAACTCAACATATACCCTGAGTGGTTTAAATTGTGATGGTCATATATAACCATTAACCATATGCGACCACTGTTTATCAATAATCTGACATTCACCCCAACCTTTTATGGTCTATATTAACTATTTTAAATCAAGAGGTTATAACTATTGAAATAACTCTTAACCGTCATGGCATGAAGATTGGATATATAATATTTAAGCGTAAGTTTTTATTTGCAGACTTCACAGAAAGAGATCTGGATTTGGAAATATTTTCGAATAGAAACAGGTTTCCTTCAACAACATCTTTCTAAAATGTGCGTGCATCTTTTAAAGGCAATCTCAGTGAAGGTTATGGAGCATACGATATGATGGGCCAGAATCCGAATGAGATACTGGAATATGGACGAAAAATGATGAATTACGGCTTTAATGAGGGGGCAGGTGCGTCATACAAATTTTTTAAACCTTAAAGAGCTGTACTTATAGCGGATAAACCTAATGATCTTATCAATTATAATTTTAAATGCCTTACCGGAAAAACGAAAAGAGCTTATGCAGACACTTCTCTCAATGTTTGAGGCGAATAATAAGGAGAAAGGGTGTCTTAGGTATAACATCTTAACCGATATCCATGAAACAACAGTTTTTAACCTGATAGAAGAGTGGAGTACCCGTGAAGACTTAAACAGGTACATAAGGTCTGAGAAGTTCAGCATCATACTCGGTACAAAAAGTCTTTTAGCTGTGCCAATGAAAATAAAAATTCATTCGGTATTCCAAACAGAAGGGATTGATGCCGTATATAACCTGAGGAGTCAATAAAGAAAGGAATGCCAATGAAAGTATTATTGATTTACCCGAAATTCCCTGACACATTTTGGTCTTTTAAATATGCCTTGAGTTTTATACATAAGAAGGTGGCCTTCCCACCCCTTGGCCTTTTGACTGTTGCATCACTGCTGCCTGATGATTTTCAAAAGCGCCTTGTGGATACCAATGTTAACATCCTTACAGATGATGATCTATTATGGGCAGACCTGGTCTTTATCGGAGGGATGGCTGTTCAAAGGGAATCTGCTAAAAAGATAATTGACCGCTGCAAATCAAAGGGGCTAAAGGTTATTGTAGGTGGCCCTCTTTTCACTGCGGAGCCAGAGGCATTTGATAATGTGGATTCGCTTGTCCTGGACGAAGCAGAGACTACTCTTCCCCATTTCCTTGAAGACCTGAAAAACGGTCATACGAAAAAGATCTACAGGGCTAAAGGTTATTGTGATCTCAAGCACAGCCCAGTGCCCTCACTTGATCTGATAAATATAAAAAATTATGCCTCAATGTCTGTTCAATTTTCAAGAGGATGCCCGTTTAACTGTGAGTTCTGCAACGTGACGGTTCTATTTGGTCATAAGTTACGTGTTAAGACAAATAAGCAGGTTATAGCGGAGCTTGATAATATTTACGATACAGGCTGGCGCGGGCCAATATTTTTTGTTGATGACAATTTTATTGGCAACAAAAATATCCTGAAAACAGAGGTGCTGCCTGCCCTGATCGAGTGGCGAAAGAAGAAAAAAGGGTGTGCTTTTTTTACTGAGGCATCTATCAATCTGGCTGATGATCCTGATCTCCTTAATATGCTTGTTAAAGCAGGATTTGATTCGGTATTCATAGGCATAGAATCGCCCGATGATGCATCACTTTCAGAATGCAATAAGAGCCAGAACAGGAACCGAGACCTTCTTCAAAGTGTGAAAACCATTCAGCGTGCTGGATTGCAGGTTATGGGCGGCTTTATTGTCGGCTTTGACAGTGACACACCCTCTATCTTTCAGCGGCAGATTGATTTTATTCAAAATAGCGGGATCGTCGCAGCAATGGTAGGGCTGCTTCAGGCTCCTCCCGGCACTAAACTTTTTGACCGGTTGAATAAAGAGAACAGGGTAACCGAAGAGTTTTCCGGTGACAATGTTGACGGGACTACCAATATCCGTCCCAAAATGGGTATGGATAGTCTTATGGAAGGATACCGGTCAATTATGAAACAGATCTATTCTCCTCATAACTACTACACACGGGTCAGAAATTTATTTGACGAAATAAAAAACACAAATTTTCAAATGTCCATTGATATGCAGAGAATCCTTGCATTGTTCCGTTCCAGTTTCCGTCTGGGTATATGCGAAAAAGAGCGTTTTTATTACTGGCGTCTTTTGATCTGGACCTTGATACGCAGGCCCAGGCTCTTGTCACTGGCTGTCACTCTTGCAATATACGGCCATCACTATCGAAAGATATGTGAAATATATATTTTTTAAATGCTGACAATGGTTCTGTACAGCATTCAGAACCAAAGTTACTACTTTTACTAACCCTATAAAAGGAGAACTGATTATGAATATTTTAAATCTTATCATCGCCATCATAGCCCTGATCATTGCAATTATAGCATTTCAACGAACCGGAGGGGTAAAAGACCTTAAAAAAAATACAGCCGAGCTTCTGGCAAAAGCTGAAAAAAAGATGAGGGAAGAAACACCATCGGTTGAGGAAGAAAAAAAACAGTAGAAAAATAGACAGGAGGAAATATCCCGGAAAATAAATACTGCAAATATTAAATTTTTATTCCTCCTGTCTATCACTATTTAAATCGGGGTATAATAATGAAAATACAACTATTATCGACGGAAAAGGTGATCCAATGGAACTGGCAGGACGAGTCAAACAGGTCAAGGCACAAATAGAAACGACGACAAGTGATTATGACAAGGAGAAGCTGCAGGAACGCCTTGCGAAATTAGTCGGAGGGGTTGCGGTAATAAGTGTGGGAGCCGTTACAGAGGCTGAGATGAAAGAGAAAAAAAGACAGAGTTGAAGATGCTCTTAACGCCACAAGGGCAGCGGTAGAAGAAGGCATTGTCCCGGGGGGCGGTGTTGCATATATACGGGCCATGAAGGTCCTTGAAAAGGCCAAATTTCAGGAGGAAGAGCAGCTTGGCGCGTTTATTATTAAACGCGCACTGGAAGAGCCTTTAAGGCAGATTGCAAACAATGCAGGCTTTGAAGGAGCTGTTGTAATTCAACATGTTATGAAGGGCGAGGGTAATTTTGGATTTAATGCTGAAACAGGTTTGTATGAAGATCTCATGAAGGCGGGGATAATAGACCCAACCAAGGTTACCAGGTTTGCGCTTCAAAACGCAGCCTCTCTGGCAGGCTTACTAATGACCACCGAGGCAATGGTAGCGGAAAAACCTATAAAAAATAGATCTTTGGTGCCAGATGCGTCCCAGGATGACATATATTAATTTCCAGTCAGAGAGGGAATTATCGCAATGAAACTTTATCTTATAAACCCATCCAATCAGCTTACACTTGTTATGTATCCCAAGGACTGGAAATATTATACCCTGACCTTTCCTGTGGTGCGATATAAAAACCTGTCACTTGAGCAGATCATAGATGAAATGGTCTCATGCGACCATGCTTTTTATTCTATACCCAGGATAATTGGCAGGATATAGAGAAATATCATTCAACACCGTGAACTGAAGATCAGCCTGATAAGCGCTGAAGTGTCCACCACAACTCTTTTCACCTGATGCGTTCCTCACGAATCTCATTAATGGTATTTCCCAGCTTGCGCCCTGCAAGTTTAAGCCTTATTTCAGATGCTTTTTCTACAGGAGAGGCAGCATCAAATATCCTTGCCTTCTCAAGGATTGAGAGGGGCTGCTGCTGAATGCTTCTTCTATTTTGCCGGGCAATAAGCTTTATCCAGAATTTGCTTCTTTCTGTATGGACACTAGTCAAAATGTCTAATCAAATTGGAATTTTCTGCCGATCTACTGGTATCATAATAAAGGAGGCTTATTATGAAGGTAGAAAATTCAAGTGTTTACATGGCATCACAGAGGGAATTCATCTCAAGGGATGAAAAGCAGGAAACCTTACGCGTCTGGGTTGATCCACCTCAGGGTAAGGGATCGGGTGAAAAAATCACTATTTCAGCAGAGGCAAAGTGTCTGGCAGGGGAGTGTGAGCCTGATGAAGATGTTATTGAAAATAATTTGACTTCTGACGCAAAAATGACACTGAAGGCATTGCTTGCCGAGATCCTTTCAGGTAAAAAATTCAGGATTTTAGATATCTCTGAATATCAGGGCAATACAGAAGAGGCTGCAATAACAGAGGGTAATGGCAATGCTGAGGCTCCTCAGAACCAGCGTCAGGGATGGGGTATTTCATACGATAAAACTGAAGCACACTATGAGAAGGAGAGTGTCTCATTTGTGGCAGCAGGCGTAATCAAAACCAGTGATAATAAAGAGATAAAATTTGCCCTTGAGCTTGATATGCAGCGTGAATATGCCTCATATGAAAGTTTCAGTTTCAGGGCAGGTGATGCTAAATTAACTGACCCCCTTGTTATAAATTTCAATGGCACCGCAGCAGAGCTTTCAGATGTCCGATTTTCCTTTGACCTTAATTCTGATGGTCTTGATGAGGATGTGCCTCTCTTAAAACCTGTCAGCGGATTTCTCGTGTTTGATATCAATAATGATGGCGTAGTAAATAATGGGAGCGAACTCTTTGGCCCCAGAACAGGCAATGGGTTTAATGAGCTTGCAATGCATGATATTGATGCCAATAACTGGATTGATGAGAATGACCCTGTTTATAGTCAGCTCTATGTCTGGACAATGGATGAAATGGGTGGACAGAGCCTATCCAGTCTGAAGCAAAGAGGAATAGGGGCCATCTATACCGGTAATGTTGCCACCATGTTTGATATGAAGGAGGCAGGAAATGAGCTGCTGGGCCGGATAGTAAGGACAGGCATATATGTGAATGAAGGCGGGACAGCAGGGACGATCCAGCAACTTGATCTGGCGGTGTGAAAAGCAGGCTGAATTCATGAAAGCTAAAGGGTATTGTTGCCATGCCGAATATGCATGGTGAGAGATAGTTAATCAGGCTGCTGTCTGTTCATTATCTTACTGTTTCAAATACTTTAACTAAGTGTGCATTGGCATAAATACAATCGCTTATATTTTTATCACGGAGAGCACAGAGAACACTTGAAAAAATAACAGCATAAAAGGTAAAATCTCCGCGCTTTCCATGTCCTTATATGTTTGAAGTGACGGACTTAAATTGAACCACAAAGACGCAGCCCCCTTCGCCAAGGCTACGGCGCGCCAGGAAGGGCGCTAAGAAAAACAAAATTTATTTATTGATAATATTAAAAAGATTTTCTTCGTGTCCTCCGTGGTTAGTTATTATGTTTTATCCTGACTAAAACGAGTGTCAGTTCGTTGCTCTTTCATCAATAGTCGCCCTGTTGATAATGAGCGGCTCCTTCGGTGTGCCGTTCGGTGAGCCTGCTGTTTCAAGTTTTTTGACCACATCATGCCCTGTTACCACCTCACCAAAGATGGTATGCTTTCCATCAAGATGGGGTGTTGCAGAAAATGTAATGAAAAACTGGCTGCCGTCTGTGCCAGGCCCGGAGTTGGCTGTGCTTAACAGGTATGGCCTGTTGTGTTTCACATTGGGGTTGAATTCACCATCATAGCTGTAACCAGGGTCCCCTGTGCCTGTACCAAAGGGGCATCCTGCCTGTGCCATAAAACCGGGGATCACACGGTGAAATGTGATGCCCTCATAAAAACCCTTTTTTGTAAGAAAGATGGTGCTTGTAACATGCATTGGCGCCACATCCGGCATAAGCCTGAGCCTTATTTGCCCTTTGTTTGTTTCCAAAACCCAGATATATTCTATATTTTTATCAAAGGTCATCATCTCAGGTTTTTTAAGCTGGATCTTCCAGCCTTTGTCACCCAGTAATTTTACAGCCTTGTATTCATTAATTATTTTCTTGATCTCATCCTGTGAAAAGCGGGAAGGCCGTTTATTTAGAACCTCTTTAATGCCATCAAGCATAATATTGTAATCAGGGTCAATATCCTGTTTTTTAAGCAGATTGCCGATCTGAACCCCGACAGCATAGCTCATTTTATCTTTGCTGGTTTTAAGATCATCCTGATTTTCAGCTGCATTTAGTGGAAAAATCATTAATATTTCCAGTAAGATTAATGTGAACAATTTTTTCATAATAACCTCTCCTGTTAGAAATAAAAAAGAGTGAAATAGAAAAGAAGGATAATATGGAATAAAAACCGGCTAACTAAAAAACAGGCCTGCTTTTTGTAATCAAAAGCAGGCCTTATAACCTAGATCTGTTAAAATCTGTTTAATGAGAACTATTTATCCTGATATCCTGCTATTACTCATTTGCAGGCATTACAGAATCAATAGCCTTCTGAGCGCCCTTTTTAACATCCTTGGCTGCATCTTTTACTGCATCTGTAACGATTTCAGTTGCCTCTCCAACCTTTTCTCCTGCCTGCTGAGCCATATCTGTGGCCTCTTCTGTTACAGTAGTAGCTATATCAGAAATTACATCGCCAGCAGCATCATATGCCTCCTCAACCGGGTATGCTTCTTCAACTGTTACTTCCTCTTCAACGGGAAACGCGGGAGCTGACTCTTCTGTTACCGCTGCATCAGGAGCTGCGGCTTCTTCAGTTGGTTTTGAGCAACCGCTAACTACAAAAGCCATAACAAGAATAATCAAAAACAATACGCTAATCTTTTTCATTTTATCCTCCATTTATTAAAAAATTATAAATCTCTGAATTAAAACTATACCACCAAAGTGTAGCTTACATTAAAACCTTTATATTGTTCAAATACGCCGAAAAATTTGGCGGATTATAAACAAGCTTATTAATAATGACAAATAAAAAAATAAAATAACTTTATGCCTATTATTTCCACTTGTCAATCAGTATGCCCCCGGGGAACTGAAAGTCTGTTACAAACCATGTGGTCTGTATGCCACCGCCTGCTACTATAGCCCTTATGCCCCTAGCATTTGTAAAGGGTTTTATCAGCTCTTTGGGTGGCGTTTTCATCCATGTTGCATAGGGTTCAC
>JAAZBV010000048.1 GCA_012513605.1 Desulfatiglans sp.
AGGTTAGTCCTGCTGCACCGAGTGCACCACCGCCAATGATAACACCGGCATTCTTAAGAAAACTCCTTCTGTTTACATTACTGATTTCTTCCGTCATATCAAGCTCTCCTGATTTTGAGTTAATAAAGCGCCCATATACTTTAACCGGTATTTTACCGGGATTTCAGCTCATTAACACATCAATAATATACTGAAGTTTTGACTTTTCAAACCCTGCTAAAATGACCTTAGAGGGTTTTTCAATAGTGACATTAAGAGGCTCTTTTCCAGGATTCATAATCACCAGGGCTTCTCCCAAAATGGGTTTCATGATTTCTGTTCTGTATTCAATCTGTATGATATTATCCCTGTTATTGAGATCCTGTTCTGTATGAAACTCTATTATAAAGTCAGGACTTTTTATCTTTCGTTCATGTACCTCTGCGTAAACAGGGATATTTTCAAGGGTCTTGAGAACAGAAAGAAACATAACCCTGCTTTCAAGCGCATAGGATGTGTCACCTGTACGGTCTCTCATCATCTTTTGAGGGATTTCATGCAGGGGGTAATAGCCACTTATCTCCTTTGCAAGCGGCATTTTTAAAGCCACGTAGCTTTCCATTTTTTTTGAATGGATGATAAACTCGGGTATCCTTTTTGTGGAATGGCTGAACTGCCTGCCAAAGGCAATTTCTCTGAGTTCACCGGCAAATGGTTCAAAGTTGTCATCAAGTTCAACAGAAAATGCCTTATCCGGTTCAAGCAGAAGGATAACAGTAAATGCTGCCCATGCCTCATACCCGAGCCTGTACATTGCCTCGGTTACATATATGAGATCGTTTACAGCAATCTTTTCAAATTCTTCAATTGTCATTTTATCCTGAATCATCTCATACAAACGGTTATACAGGGCGCGTACCATGCCTTTTTCAGGATTGTGCAGGAAACTCATGAGATCAACCGGGAGATCAATGCGATCTATCTTAAGGGCTGAAACAATTTCTTTTTCAGCCATAACATAATTGTCTCGAAGTAAATTCAGGTCAAGTGGCAGTGAGGTGATAAAATCCCTTACAAATGAATGACGAATATCATCAAAATATTCATAGAACCGCTTGCGAAGATGCTCCGGTATGGAGACTTCATGTGTATTAATAAAAATCTCCGGGTTTGACGCGATATAATCCCGCAGGATTTCCAGTTTAGTCTTCCATTCAGCCTTTACACTCATTTATATCTCCCCCTTTTTTTTCCGGCACTCCAGTACAAAAGCCCGGTCCTTACCTCTGAAGGCCATTGTATTTTACCATCCAGCTCCCTGAGACGGGCTTTTAATAATGCATGCAAATAGTGATCATGTTCAGAATCTTTATCAAGACCGAATCTTAACCTTATGCGGTCAATGGCCTCATCAAAATTGTTATTTGTCCATCCGGGCCACATGCCCTTTTGTTCCATAAGCACATTGGGGAACAGGCCCATCTGCAACATCGCATTATAGGCCACCTGGAAGTTGGGGCTGTCATAGGGGTGACCCCAGATTCTGTTTGCCGCCATTGCCATAAGACCATTATGGTCAGGCGCGCGTAGCAGCATGAAACTTCTATTCAATGTTGCCTCTGTCATCGCGGTTACAAAACCCTTAAGATCTTCACATCCATATACAGAGTGAGATGCAAGGGTAAAATCATGGGGTTCAATACCCTGGATCGGCCAGAACCGGTCGATTATTTCAATATTTCCTATAGATTCTTTTTCAATATTTTCTTTTAATACCTCTCTCATCTCTGCAGAAGGTTCAACTGCAGTAACCTTTCTTACGTATCTTGATAAAAGTATTGCCCAGGCCCCTGTACCTGCGCCTATATCAAGGAGAGTTGCATCCCTGGATCCGGAGATTATAGAGACAATAAAATCCCTGTGAGGGTCAGGCTTTTTCCATCTCTCTGTTACCCTCTGGTAAAAAACCCTTGCGCGATCCTGCCATTTCTCCTGATTATTTTCAGACCTTTTATTACAGTTCCAGAACGGCCCCTGTTTTCCAACAAGCTCTTTCCAAAGCGTAATAAAATCTGTGACTTTTTCCATTATCTTTCCGGGTTTTTAATCCGCAACCGGGGCCTGAGGTCTTTTCAGGTCATCCGGAAGGGACTGGGTTATTTTTCTGGCAAATAAAAGAAAGCATTCAAGTGTGCTGCTGGTGCCCCATTCCTTTGCGGCCTCACTGTCAAGTTCTTCATCCTCTGTCATGTCAAGCATATGCAGCAGATGCTCCTTTTCAGCCCGGTTAAGGGGGCAGTCAAGGGCCAGACAATGATCGCCTATCTGGCAGAACCCTGCCTCTGCATACACATACTGGGCAATCATTCTGCGGATAGGATCATCTCCCAGGTACATATGCCTTACCTTTCCGCTGTACCCGCAGACCGCCACAGAAAACTCCTGCCCTGTAGGTAATTTATAATCAAGCCATTTTGTAGGATATTTCTGCATCTTAAATTTTTATGCCTTTCCCAGCGCCTTTAAGACCTTGTCAGGTGTGGCTGGCGGATCAACCCATTTACCAATAGCATTGTAGATTGCTGAAATTACAAGGTGTGTGTTTGCCAGTGAATGGCTTATGCCATTGGCGCCGTAACAGGCATTGCCTGCGCGGGTTTCAAGCAGTTCCATATCAACTTTAGCATGATCCATAATAGTCGGTTTTTTGTATTCAAACATGTTTGTGCTGAGCCTTACTCCTGTTTTATCATCATAAATAAAATCTTCATAACGCTGACACCCTTCACTGAAAAACATAACCTGATGTATCTGGCTTTCAAGCGAGGTGCGGCGCATGATCTTTCCGGGGTCTGCAACCACCCCAAAGCGGATGATCTCCACTTCACCGGTCTCAGTGTCAACTGCAACCTCGCACATTGCCACATTCATGGTGTCCAGCTTTTTCCCCTGTTCGTTCCAGAGTGCGAGCGGAGGCCTGCCGGAATAGGTTGCAAAGAGATTTGACTTTACCGCCTGGGCAAGGGGAAGACCTTTTGAAGGGTCATTTTTAAAGACCACCTTTCCATCCTGTAGATCAAGCTCTTCGGGTTTTGCACCCTTGAATGGGTTAGGCGGCTGTTTTGGACCAAAACCTCCAAAACCGCCTGCTGCCGGAGGATTATTGGCCTCTTCAATTGCTGCCTCAAGTATCATCTTTTTTAATTTGTTTGCGCACTCCTTCATTGCCCAGCCTGATGCGGTTGTGCCGTCACTTCCGCCTCCATAGGGGCTGTAGATCTCATGGTGATTGAGTTCACATCTTATATCCTCATAATTGAGCCCAAGTTCCTCTGCCACAACCATCATGTTTGCCTCAATGATGTAGTTGCCAATAATAGCACCCTTGGAATTCATGTGTACAACCCCGTTTCTTAACTCTAACTTGGGGTTAAAAGACATGCCAGAGTGTCTCGGACACTGCTGATACCTGAAGCTTGCCCCGTGCATCCTGCCATCATCCAGTCTTTTATCATTAGGTTTGTGCCACTTCCAGTTCATCATCCTCTTTGCAGCCTCAATACATGCCTCAAAACTGGGCACAGGGTTTGGATCATCCTGTGACTCCGGCCCATGCAGGTTAAGCTGCGCTATATCAATGGGGTCTTTTCCAAGTTTTTCAGCAATAAGGGTGATTGCCAGCATTATGGAATCTGCGTTCATGGGATTATGCTGACCACTGGTCCACATCTTGCCGCGGTTGCTGTCAATAATATCCATGTTCTGTCTTACGTTCTTGCATCGTGTAGTAAAATAAAGGCCGTATGTCTGATCCATTGATGTCCCGAAGTTTGTGCTGCCCTGAACCCCGTTATCTGCTATGGAAAAATCGTCTATGGCGGTAATCAGGCCGCTCTTTTTAAAACCGATCTTCATATGCATAAAGCGCTGGTTCAGGTTAAAGTCATATTGATCATATCTGCTTTGTACGCATCGAACCGGCCTGCCTGTTCTTTTTGCAAGAAGTGGTGTAATTAGTTGTGATTCACGGGTACCCCAGTCACAATACCTGCCACCAACAAGCATGCACTCCTGAAATACCTTCTCCTGTCGCATTTTATACATGCCTGCTACCTGGCTGTGACCCCAGGCGTTACCCTCTATCCTGAGACTCTTGCCTTCTCCATGATATGGATCATTAAACCACCAGGCTACAGTACCAACCGGGTCAGGCAGGTGACCTGCAAATGCAGGCAGGTTGATATCATACTCTATTATATGATCAGCCTCTTTAAAGCCTGCCTCTATATCGCCTGCGTTAACATTGGAGTAGGAGACATTCCCTTTTTTAGGGGGATTATTGCCTCCGCCCATTCCAAATCCGCCCTGGTTTGGCGGGGCAGGGGGGCGTATGACCTGTGCATCAGGTTTTCTTCCTTCAAGGATGTCTACAACATGGGGTAATACTTCCCATTCCGAATCCTTTTTAAGCTGCCTTAATGCCTCTTCACAGATGTCTTCATCCTCTGCCACCACGATGGCGCCTATGATGCCCCCCTCCTGGTCAGCAGAATCGGTAAGGAGAGGCTGACCAGGGCCCATGAAACCTCCGCCGGAACTCAAGGATTTTATATCTTCATCCTGCCATGTAAGGATATCAACAACACCGGGTATCTTTTTGGCATTATCTATTTTCATGCCTTTTATTTTTGCATTTGCATATGGGCTTCTTAAAAATTTTGCATGCAGCAGATCGGGCGGTGCATAATCAGCGCCATATTTTGCCACGCCGGTTGCAATAGAATAGGAGAGCCTTCCTGGAAGGTTTGGCTTTCCAACCACCCTGAAATCTTTACGCTGTCCGTTTACTCCAGCTAAGTCAGCCATGTCTATTACTCCTGAATTTAAAAAGGGTTCAAGGCTTCAAGGGTTCCAGGGGTTAAGAGCAGGGCAGAGTTTTTGTCCTGCCATAGCCTATGGTGATGGCGGATTACGCCCCACCTTTTATTAGTATTCTCAGACTTCAGGGTTCAAGTGAAAAACACTCGAACCCTTGAAACCTTGGCCCCTCGAACCCTCTCTTTTTATCTCCACGCATCAATCGAAACCGGCCTGCCAAGACCAAAATCGGTAACAAACCATGTTGTTTGTATACCGCCGCCAACAACAACTATATTGATGCTCCTGGCGTTAAGGGGTTTAATCAGTGTGTTACCGTCTAATTTCAGGTAATCCGCATATGGTGGAATGCCTTGTCGAGCCATGGGTAAAAACATGGTGGCAGCTACACCGTTACCAAAGAATGAATCAACTGTTTTCTCAACATTATCTGCAAGATATTTACTGAGATCATCCTTTGTATTCATATTGTAATCCGCCTTGAGCAGCTCTGCCACTGTCGGGTCCATAATAACTGTTCCACCTCCAATTGCTGCAAGGGATCTCATGTAATCACGCATGAGAAAATGGGATGGATATGCCTTTTGCATCTCACCAACGCTTGAAATATATGTCCAGCCAGTACCAAATGAAGCAGTACTGTCATTCGGCTTAAAATTATTTTTTACATGGTAAGGCACCCAGCCTTCGGGAAGAGCCTCTTCATTTTCTGCAATACAGAGGTTATTGTACTGGAGGTTGCTTCCAAGTGTGCTGAAGGTTGTTACATTGTGATGAATATTGCCTGCTGTCTTACTCATAATGGTTAAACTTCGGCCAACCACAGAGTTTACATCATTATGGGGGCCCATTGCATTTCCCTTGTAATTCATTCCCAGTTCATCGCGAATAGGGCCGTTAACAAGGATCATATTTGCCATTGAGCTTGTTGAATTGCCAAAGGGCACCTGTGTTGCAACTGCAAGGATAAGGGGCATATATTCCGGTTTGGCCCCGACCATGACAGCGCATATTGCCACCTTTTCTACTGTAAACTCCCTTTTTCCTCCTGGCCAGTCAATAACCTTAACAACCTTATCAGGGGAATGGCTGGTGCCTTCAAGCATTGCCTTGACCCTCTCTTCTGTGGGAAGAATTATAGGGTTGTAATCTGTCCAGTCCTTATCCTTGAACAGTCGATGCAAATTGTCTTCCGTATCAGGCGGCAGAAACCTGGGCTCAGGTGTTGGCGCTGGCGCAGGGCCTGAGTATTTTTCATCCTTTGTGAGGGGCTTTGTAAGGTGTTCAACAATCGCAGGCATCATTGGTTTACCCGTTAACATATCGTTCCCCCTGACATAACGCCTGTGCACCTCCCTGGGTTGACCCGCCACAGGAAATGGCACCCCGATAAAGCGGATGGGCATACCGGTTACATTTGTATAGTTATATTCAACAGCATATCTCATCATATTGGCAGCAGCAGCCCCAACAGTGGGTATCTTATACTGTGTCTCCAGTGTTTTACAGAATCGGCTCACGGCCGAGGTACAGCTGTCTCAACCGGATACCCCTATTACTGCAGCATTCCCCTTTTCCCCTATCTCCTTCCATAAATCCTTGTCATCGGCCATGTAGCTGCCTGTTTTTCTTTTTACTATTACATTCACTTTGGGCATGTTCTCGTTAAACCATATCTTCATCTCCTCAAAAACGCCATAGGCCGCATCAGGTCCACCCCAGTTGATATCAACCAGGTACAGGGTCTTGCCATCAAGTGACTTAAGACGCTCTGTCAATGCCACCCTGTCAACCCCTGGGTTTGCTATTGCAGGGTTCATTACTGTGATTTTTTCGCTGCCATATAGTGTGTTGCTGATTAGAGCTAACACAGCAACCATAAGCAGGAGTTTTGCTGAAATTGATATCCTTTTCATGTTCAACCTCCCAAAAAAGTTAAAAAAATAAATATCTCAAGCGTGACAAATTATTTACAGATGGATAACCGCATTCATCGACATCCAAATCGAAATCGTTATCGAAATCGGGATCGATTGCGATTTGGATTGCGATTTCGATTGTATCAGTTATATTGTTATATCGAACCATAAAAGACCAAAACAGAGGTGGAATATCGAATGGTATTCATCCTGTTAGAGCACCTGAACCATTAAAAAAGATATATACCGCCGGGATTAATTATCTCCCGGCGGCATATATTAATTGATGTTAACCAAGTTTATCTCTCTTTTTCAGGAGATCTGCAACATTCTTGAGCCCCATCTTTTCAAGGGTCTTCTTTGTCGGGTTTCCGGTTTCAGGGTTATACCCTTCAAATTTATAGAACCTCTTCTTCCAGTCTGCAAACTTGGCCCTGTCGAGGGTCCTGCCTGCGCCATTATCATATGTCCATTTCCCGTTCAGGTACATTGGCAGCGCGCTGCCTCTGCCCGGCTGGTCATATATATAGTCAGGAAAATCCTCCATTTTACTTGTCCTGCCCTGGAGTATCCAGATTGACCTGTCAAGGGTGTAGATCTTATGACCCATTTCCATTCCATCTGCAAAGCTCAGGTCCTGACCTGTTACAGCCTTCCAGAACCTTGGTTCAGCATTTGGGGTGGGTCCGCGTCTGTCTTCTGTGTTGTTGGTAATGCACATTGGCCATCTCCAGCCACAGAAGCCGCCGCCGCCGATCCACATCTTTTCATAATGCTTTACCCATGCCACCTGTTTTACCTTGCTGTCAGAGTATATACCGGTCGGGCCTTCGCTGTAGTCTATCATGAACTCATCACCATTATACGGCACCATGGCATCTGTATAAAGTTTGGCTGCCTCTGCCGCTGTCAAATAGGGGTCCCCTGATTGGGCCATCCAGTGAAGCGGATAATTGGCCATCATATGGAGCATCAGGTCACGCTCTCCAAGGATTGAACCATAACCCCATTCCACCTCTGTCTGTGAATCATAATGTTCCTGGGTGCCCCAGTAGGTCAAGCGCAGGATCCCTTTATGCAGGTCATCCTCATAAAGGCCGTATTTTGCCGAAAACCTGGCTGCGCCTTCGGCCATGTCATTACCGATTCCCTTGCGGTTTGATATTGCATCAACGAGCATCTGTGGGAATCCGGGGTCGTTCATCTTGTCGATAGGCAAATCACATTCTATCTTTTTCCCCTTGCCCAGAAGACCACGCATGTTCAGGCTGCGAAGATAACCCATTGTTGGCATAAGCTGCCAGTGGCCTAGCCCCATTTTCTGCATCATGTCATTAGCTACCCTTGACGCCTTTGCACTGCCTGGTAGGCTAAATATCATTGTGCCCGCGCATACTGATTCATTGGAATCACCAGTGGCAAGCCTCATACGGCAGCCCCTCGGACATGATGCACAGGCAGCAGCCCTGGCTGGAACAAGGGGAGGGGTGCCATTGGTGACATTACCACCGCTCGGTGCGCCGCTTATAAGGCTGTAGCCCATGCCACCGAACCTTGCTGCTTCACGGGGGTTATCTACATTCCATTGAAACTGATTAAACCATAAGCGGGTATCCATGAATGCCTTTGGATCGGCAATCTTTACACCACCTGTGCCTATTGCGCTTATTGCCTTGAGATTTTTTGAACCGAATACGCCGCCAAAACCGCACAATGCAGCCTGTGATCCCGGACCATGCAGCAGGCATCCAAGACGGCTTAAGTTTTCACCTGCGGGGCCGCAGCATACCACAGCAGGCACCTGAGTTGTGAAATCATCATCTGCAACCTGTGCCCATTCTCCTTGCCTGAGGCTTGGAATAACCCGTCTGGCTATCTCCTCCTGGGTATCCCAGGTGTCCATTCCCCATACACCCTTGCCATCTTCAATGGTTATCTTGTCATTAATTATGTTTATCCATACCGGATCGCTTGCAGCGCCTTCAACTACAATACCATCCCAGCCTGCAAATTTAAGCTGTGAGGTAAAACGCCCGCCAAAGTTGCTATGTCCGAACCACTCTATGGGGTATAGCATCGGGCCAAGACCCTGAACCTCACATCTCCCTGATGCAGGCACATTTGTACCTGAAAAGGGTGATGTCATCATTATAATAAGGTTTCTTTTATCGAATGCCTCAAATGGTAACTGATCACCAACCAGATCAAAAAATATTGCTGATCCGATTCCATGACCGCCGCCAAATGCCAGATATTTTTCTGTTGGAATGGTGCTGACCGATTTATCAGTCAGGTTTACTCTTGCTATCTTACCTGTATATCCGCCTTTCATTTCCATCCTCCTATTGCTTTGCCTTTGGCTTTGGTCCACCAAACATCCTTGGCCCCATGTTTTTATATTTTGGTGGTATGATTCTGCTGTCTTCTACCAGACCCAAATTCAGGTAGTGATCATTACGCAGATTGACATTATATCCTTCGGTCTCTTTCTGGTCAGGTGTTTCAGTAACAAACTTGATTGCCTGCATGGGGCATGATAGCACGCATGCCTGTTTGCCCCCAGGGCCGCCTTTTTCAGCCCAGAAGGGGGTATCTATGCAGAGATCACACTTTGAAGACTTTTCTGTAATGTGGTTCCAAATGGTGCGGTGAGGTTGCTGCGGACACATGTCAAGGCATGTTTTACATCCAATACATTCCTCTTCGTTGATCCTTCTCACATTTCCGTTTTCAGTGTCAATATAGGCCGCTCCTACAGGGCAGTTAATGACACATGGTGGTGTTACACACTGGCGGCATACACCTATCTGGAGGTCATCCGGGAATTTCCCGAATGAATTCTGCATTATCTGGATACGTGAAAGTGAAAGGTTCTGCTCTCCATAATGGACCATTGAGCAGCTCAGCATACATGTGGTGCAGCCAATACACTTTTTACTGTCATAAACCAGATAGCCTTTGGATTCGGGGTATGATGCCCCTTTGGCCTCTTCTGCAACTGCGGTTTTTACACCGGTTGACACAGCAATTGCTCCGGCAGCAAGCGCAGCGCTACCGCCGACAAGAAACTGCCTACGATTCATTGTCTTTTCTGGTGCTTCTTTTTTGTCAGGCTTTTTGTTTTTTGGCATTCGTCGACTCCTTGATTGATAACGGGTTAAAATCATTTCAAACAAAAAATAAGTTTAAAATGTCCAGCTATTTATGAAGAACCTGGATAATATACCAGAGATGCTATTAGTGTCAATGACCAAACTGGCTTGTAATATTCTGATGATCTGCCTCATTCACTCTGCATCTGCTGGTCTATTTTCCAGGTACTTATTAACAATTACCACCCGAAGGGTGTGCCTTTCGGGACTATTTCACAGTATGCCTCAGCAACATGTATAAGGCCGTCATATATCTTGAATGAGTGCCATACATCGAGTTCTCCGTCACCTTGAAATAGAGACCCCGGTCCGAAATTCATACGTACAGCTACAACACCCATCTCCTCATCTACTGCAATTGTTCTGTATTTTATACCAGCCAGTGTCGGGATAAACTGCTTTTTCATATTATCGCACCCCTCGAAAAAGGTGCATTCCGGGCCTGCCATGAGCTGCCCGTTTTCATATCTGTAGGCATTATCAGCCATGGGTGAATCCACCTTTACAAAACTACCCACCTTTAATCCTTCAGGATAGGTATCTGCCATTTTTATGGCCTTTTCTCTCTCCACAAGCTGCTCTTTTCTGGGTACATAGGTCATCCCCTTGCTTACTGTTTTCAGGTTTTCAGGGTTAAAGAGCATGCCCTCTTCCTTTCCCCTTACAACGGTAGATTCAATCTCTGTGATCTTCTGACCATCTATCTTCAAGCGAAAAACAAACAATACAGGCTTTTCTTTTTCTTCAATAACAAGGAATGATACAGCTACACCCTGTTTTACATCGAGGATATCACGTCTGTAGTCAGTGAGTTTGATCTTACTCTGCCACAGGCCTTCACCGACCTTTTTCACTTTACAGTCCTCTGTAAACTTAACCGCTGGTGAAAGGGGCAGTGTATCGGGCTTCTGAGCAATGAGTGCATCAAGATAGCTGGTAACAAAACCCTTAAGGCATTCCCTGTCACATGTTACACCCGCAGCGGTTACTGTTGAGGCGATGTTAAAAATTAAAAAAGAGACAACAGTGATGAATAAAAATGAAATATTTTTTTTAAGCATATTATCCTCCTATTTGAGTATGAATTACAGTTTGTAATATTCTGCCTGAAAAAAACAGAAAAATCAGAAAAAAGCATTTTCTGACAGAAAAGTATCTATAATAGATATTTTTAGGTTACACAAGCGTAAATTAGCGAATATAAATAAAAAACGCCGTAAGTATGACCGGCGTTTTTTATATTATTAACTTAGGTTGATATATATTTAGTTGGAATATATTATTTAACCCGTTTCGCTACAAATGACATTGGTGGCATTTCACCGCCGCCAGGAGGGGCGCCTGCACCCTCGGGTGCGCCTTCCATCTTCATAGAGAATGATAACTTGAGTTCATCGCCTGCCAGTTCTCCTGTGTAGGCAACTGTCATCTTCATCCCGCCCATATCAACCGGTACATCAAATGTTATCTTGCTGCCGTCTATTGTGCCGTTCTGGATATCAATTGTGCTGTTTTCGGCACCAACCGTTGTGCCGGTAAGCTTGTTTCCATCGGCCTTAAAATCATAGGAAAGTTCCATGGGAGCGCCGCCCATACCTGAATCAAAGGTTCCGGCCCATTTGCCGTCAATGCCTGCGCCAAATGCAAGGCCTGCTACAAGTAACAGAATAGATGTCATTACAGAAATTTTCATCACTTAATTCCTCCTCTTTGCATAATTTGGTTGGTATATCTAAAAAACTGTCCTTTGAAGAAAATGTGAGTATAATGGTCAAATAAATTTTGTCAAACCAAATTATCCTTAAGAGGAGGGTCAAGGCCATGAAAAAAAACAGAATACCTTTTTTAACAGTAACCCTTATCATGATCTTCATTACAACAGTTTACGGACAGGAGAAAAAACAGCCCCCCCAGTACGCACAGGGACCTGCGCCTGTGACCATCCATCAGATAAGTAAATCCGTCTATGATATCAGGGGCGGGGCAGGGGCCAACAGCGCATTGATAATCGGAAATAACAGCGCAACAATTATCGATGCCAAGATGACAGATCAGGATGTAAGGGATATGCTGGAGGCAGTTAAAAAAATCACAGATAAACCAATTAAACGGCTGATCCTTACACACTGTGACATGGATCATGTTAACGGTATACCAGGTATTCCTGAAAAGACAGATATTATCGCCCATGTAAATTCTCTTAAAAACATGGAAAAGGCAAATGAACAGGCACAGGTAAAGATACGCCTTCCGAACATAACCTTTACAGATCAGATGACTCTTTCTGATGATGGTGCGGAGATCAGGCTTCTTTACTTTGGCCCTGCACATACTGACGGTAATATAGTGATCTATATACCTGATGAGAGGATCGCAATAATAGGCGACCTCTTTTTCAAGGGCATGGACCCTTTGATACATAAACAGAAAAACGGCACCTCTGAGGGTTTTGTAAATGTCCTTCAGAAGATAATCGAACTGAATGCAGATAAGTACCTGAGCGGTCATGCAGAACCCGCAACAAAGGCTGATATTGAAACCCTGAGAAACAGTATCATGGAAAAGCGGGAAAAGGTTGGGGAGATGATAAAGGCCGGTAAAACCCTTGATGAGGTAAAACAGGCATTTAATATCCCTGCAGGTCAGAGTCGTTGGCCTTCGCTTGTTGAGATTATTTATGGTGAGATGAAGCAGCCGTAATAATCAGATAAAATTTTTACTCCTGCCTTTACATCAAATGAGATAACGTAGAGACGTAGAGACAAGGCATGCCTTGTCTCTTCTATGGGACCACTTGTCAAGCCAAATTAGTGTTAATTGTTATTTTAGTCATACCTCTAGCCTTAGACCATGTGAACAGTAGTAGTAATTTATATAAATTACT
>JAAZBV010000049.1 GCA_012513605.1 Desulfatiglans sp.
CACATTTCATACAGGCCCCCATGTCATCCGAGAGATTTCAGGCCAATGTGGTGGCAGCAATGCAGAAAAAGCGGATTCTGGGTGTTACGAACAGGTACGTTGTAATAGCAAAACACAGGCTGTAGGCAGGAACTCAGGCTTTAGCTTTTTAGTCTGTAGGCTATTAGGAAAGCAGAAGCCCAAAACAGATCAGGGCAGAGAAAATAATGAAACTACTTTTAAAAAGAAGATGGCTCAACTTAAAAACAAGAGACAGTGTCACGTATTTCTCATCACTTTAATCAACAAAGTAGGGTTTACACGATGAGGGATATTCTAAAGCATCAGATGGAAATTATCACATTGGCACAATGGCAGTCTTGACCCCTGACCTTAATTCAACATATGGTTTTAACCTTTTTGCCAAACCTATCAATTCTTCATAGGTGATTTTGCCGATCTCTGCATCTGTAAAGTCCCATAATGCAGGGATAGTTGTAAGGTTAAGTGTAGCATTTATCAGATGCACAGCAATGTCTTCTGATGAAATATTTCCTGACACACTATTAATTAAGATACCATTCTTATCTTTTACAGTTTGAATCTTTTTCATGTTCTTACCCAACATATTTTACACACTACCTATTTATCGGCATTCTGACAAAATAAATAAACTTTTTATTTGTACTAATCCCATGAAAACTTGGAAGGCTATTAAAGCCAAAAGCCCTCAACCGCCTTGTTATTTTTGCTGCTCAAAGGGCATATAACTAATGTAAAATCTATTTCCTGCTATGCCGTGGTAACAAAAAAGTAACGCAGCCACGAAAGTCCGGATCTTTAGCAATTTGCGTTTGTTGTGCCTTTGGGAAAAGTGTTTTTAGGATTGTGCTTTCCCCTGTCTGGCGAAGACCCCATAGAAAGTAGAACTCACCAAAACTTAAGACCATATTTCGCATTCTTTCACACCTGCAAATTTAAACTTGTGATTTAAATTTGCATGTAATTTTAAAGGATAATTTTTGATATGCATATATTTTATGATACGAGACACAAGATATTACAATTCTAAAGCACCCTTTCAAGTTTTTTCATAAACAGGGATTTTATCTCTTCGAGTCGCTTTGCATCTGTGGCCTCAAACCTGAGCACAAGCACAGGCTGTGTATTGGATGACCTTACAAGGCCCCAGCCGCCATCAAAGAGAACCCTTGCCCCATCAACATCAATCACCTCATATTCCCTCTTAAACTCCTCAACCAGCTTTTTAACCACACCGAACTTTTTATCATCAGGGCAGTCCATTCGGATTTCAGGCGTATTTACCATGGTGGGGATACCGGAAAGCAGATCCCTCACGCTCTTTTCTTCTGTTGTGAGTATCTCAAGGAGCCTTGCCCCTGAATATATGGCATCATCAAAACCAAAATATCTGTCTGCAAAAAAGAGGTGGCCGCTCATCTCGCCCGCAAAAAGCGCCCCTGTCTCCTTCATCTTGCTCTTAATCAGGGAGTGGCCGGCCTTCCACATGATTGGTTGCCCGCCCTGTTTTTTAATGTCATCATAGAGCACCTGTGAGCATTTGACCTCGCCAATAATAGCTGCGCCAGGGTTCTTTTTAAGGATCGCCCTTGAAAAGATGATCATAAGCTGATCACCCCATATGATGTTGCCCTCTTTATCTATTACACCGATCCTGTCAGCGTCACCATCAAAGGAGATGCCCAGGTCAGCATCCTTTTCATCAACAAGCCTCTTAAGTTCAAGAAGGTTTTCCGGTATTGTTGGGTCAGGGTGATGGTTGGGGAATGTGCCATCCGGTTCGCAGTAGAGTGTCTCCACATCCACACCCATTGCCCTGTAAACCTGGGGCGCAACAAGACCACCCACACCGTTTCCCGCATCAATTATTACACGCCTCTTGATAGTGCCAGGATGAATGTTTGTCTTAAGATACTCCAGATAGGGTTTGATTACATCCTTCTCAGTAAGAGAGCCCTCCCCCTTTAAAAATTGGCCTTTTTCTGCAATTTCACGGAGCCTCTGTATCTCCTCTCCATAGATGGTTGCCTTGCCAAGGCATACCTTGAACCCGTTGTACTCAGGGGGATTATGGCTCCCCGTAATCATGACGGCCCCATCCAGTTTCAATTCATGGATGGAAAAGTATAAAAGGGGTGTAGGCACCATGCCAAGATATATGACATGCATGCCTGTCTCAAGAAGCCCCTTTATAAGGGCATCCTTTAACTCAGGATAACTTTCACGGCAGTCATGGCCAACCGATATTTTTGTTGCACCGTGCTGTTTATAGTATATGCCGAATGTCCTCCCTAGCTCATATACTGTTTGACTATTCAGCTCTTCCGGAAATCTTCCCCTGATATCATATTCCCTGAATATTGCCGGGTTCATAGCAGTTCCTCCCTTTTTCTGTTTTTCAGTTCATCAACTATTTTTTTAATATCCTGTGACCTTTTCATATCCGCCACAAGAAGGGCATCATCCCTATCCACAACAATAAGATTATTAACCCCCAGACAGGCAACAAGCCTTTTTCCAGATGAAGAGATAAAACTCCCCTCACAGTCAATAAGCAGGGTATCGCCAACTGTGAGATTTTTATTTTTATCATATTCATCAGACCTGAGCTCATACAGAGATTCCCATGACCCCACATCGCTCCACCCGCATTCGCACGGCACTACATAGAGATCGGCTCTTGTCTTTTCCATGACCCCATAGTCAAAGGATTCAGATTTTATTTCCGAATAAACCTCAAGAAACTTTTTATCAAACTCAGGTGACCCAAAATATGGCTCAAGCTTTAATAAGCTGTTATAGGTTTCAGGGAGACATGACTTCATCTCATTCAGTATTGTCTCAGGGGTAGCCACAAATATGCCCGCATTCCAGTAGTAGTCGCCACTGTTCAGATACTCCATTGCCTTTTTAAGATCAGGCTTTTCAACAAACCTCTTAACATTGTATATGCCAGCCTCACCTGTTTCACCATCTTTGCCTGACTTTTGGATATACCCGTAACCAGTCTCTGGACGTGACGGCACTATCCCAAGGGTTGCAATACCACCTGATTCACATGCCCTTGCTGCAAGCTTGATAGCATCTGTGAATGCCTTTGGATTGCCTATAAAATGGTCAGCAGGGAGAAAGGCCATTGGCCCCCTGCACCCGAGATAACGCGCATAAAGGGCACCAAGGCCAATACATGGCGCAGTATTCCTGCCCACAGGCTCAGCGAGGATATTGATATCTCTACCGGTGAAAAGCCTTTGTGTCTCTTCACGATGGCTCTCCCCAAGTATGATCATCATCTCGTTATCTTTGGAAATAGAAAGCAGCCTGTTGCAGGTCTCAACAACCATAGGCCCTTTACCGGTTATATCCAAAAGCTGCTTTGGCCTGTCTTTTCTACTGAAAGGCCAGAACCTTGTCCCCGAACCGCCTGCCATTATTACTGAAAACATAATTATCCTCTAATCGTTAAATCCAAACAACCTGAAACCCAGCATTACCCTTGATTCCTCATCATGCCGCTGCATACCAAGCCTTATACCCCAGCACTTTGAGCTATAATCAAGCCAATAGCTCTGTTCTACATTATAGTTTTCTTTAATGTCACGCCTGAGGTTACTTCCCACACTAAACCCCTTTGCAAGGTTTATGCTGACATAATAGCCTAACCCCTTGTTCCCTGTGTCACTGTAAACATAGTCAAGCCTGTAGATGTCCTTAAGCCTGTTCGCCCTTTCTATATCAAGCTTGATGGCTATATCCGCATATGTAAAATCATCCCTGTAATGATCCCACTCTGTCTCTGTATTCATGCTGATCATCGAGTCTGGCATGATCCTGAGCTCTGCCCTGAGTGGTTCAAATGGTTTCTCCTTTTCTCCTAAGTTTAAATCTCTCCTTGATTCATCAATGTCATAACCCTGGATAATACTGAATGTGGCCAGTTGTGAATATGTAATGTTACCCTTTTCATCCACATTTTTTGCGTCAAGGAAGTTATCTATTGAGAGGTATACCCTGTTTGCGCTCCCATCCGCATCCATTGACTCAAACCATGGGCTAAAACTCTCTTCATCCCTGTGGCTCCTGTATTCATAGGTAAGCCCCGGCACAATCTTATGCTTGATCCTCTTAATGCTATCTGAATCCACATCAAAGACCCTCTCAAGAAGTGTTGAGAGGGTTGCGCTGCCATAGTACATGTCACGGGAGAGATTGTCTGTACTGCTTACGCTGCCATTATCAAACCGGTGCATATCACGTGTGTATCCGGCAGCAGTATCAAACCGCATATATTTCCCGGCCCATACAGGATAGATTACATTAGGTGAGATAGAGAGGCTGTGACCCTTTACACCGAAATCGCGCCATATATAGTCATAATCGGTTTGAAAAGATAATGCAAAGGGCAGGTCATGGATAAACTGCGGAAGCAGATTGTAATAAAGCCCTGCCAGGGGCTCAGGTGTGGTGTCATTTATGAACCCTTCAGGCCTCTGGTAAAATGAGGATGCGGCCTGCAAGCTGTGATTCTCTCCATCCCTTTCAAGTCTCAATCTTGATGTCCTGAATGGGGAGGTCATCTCTTCAAGTGGGCGGCTGAATTCCGCCTCATAATCCGGGCGTGTATTGAATCCGGTCAGGTCTGACTTAAACTCCCTCAGATAATCCTGGTCACTCACAACATCCGCATCAAGGCGGGCAGAGATCCCCACTGGCAACTCCTGATCCACTCTTCCGCGAAACCAGTAACGGCCTTTGTTTGTCCGCTGATAAGGGCTCAATTCAAGCTGATCAGGGTCATTCATATCCTTTTCATCTATCCGGTCTGAGAGGATATCAAAATTAAAAGAGCCTTTAGAGTCCGGCCCCGTGACATAGCGTAATTCAAGCCCCTGCATCAAGCCCCTCTCTGTCATATATCTTTCATAAAAGGTCATATCAGCGCTGTCTGAAATGGCCCAGAATATTGGCGCCTCAAACTCCAGGCCGTTACGGCTGGAATAACCTGCCTGTGGCAGGAGAATGCCAGAGGCCCTCTTTGTCTTTGCCGGGAAAAGCAGGTAGGGCACATAGGCAACCGGTATATCCTTTACCCTGAATGCTGCATTGCGGAGCCGGCCATAACCTTCTACTGTCAAGTTTATTTCAGAGCCCGTGATACTCCAATCAGGTTTATCACCGTCACATGTGGTGAGTTTAAAATCCTTTATAAGATAGCTGTCGTCCCCGAATTTTTCTATCCTGTCACCGCTGAAGTAAAAATTAAATTCCTCTATAAAGAGGCTCGCATCATTGATAACACCGGTCTTATCCAGATAATTGAATGTACCGCTCTCGCCAGTAAGGGTATCTTCCCCTGTCTTAAGCAGGATACCGTCTGAAGCTAAAGCCATGCTGGTCTCCAGATTATACTCGGCATTCTCAGCCGATAATGTATAAGCTCCTGAGCTAAAGACCACCTCTCCAGTAAATATAAATAAATCTTCCTTTGGCATGTATTTGTAGCTGATTGACTCAACGGAGACATCTGCCTTCGGGTCTATAACAAACCGTTCCCTTAAGCTATCCTGGGCATTGAGTGCACCACTGATGAAAACAAGGATAAAGATGATGGATATTTTATTTAATATAGAAATGGCTCTGCTCCATGTTCAATATCAGGATTACTTTTTACACCGGGTCGGGTCTGTATCTTACAGGGTCAATCACTGTGAGCGCCTCGCCTACTGTAAAGAGTGACCCTGTTATAAGGATCATGTCATCAGGGTGCGCCATTCCTTTTGCCTTTGCTATAGCCACCGGTAACCCATCTATTATTTCTACCTTTTTGCTGTAGGCAGAAACAACACTGTACAATTCATCAGGTTTTGCGGAACGATAGTATTCAGGGGCAGAGCAAATGATATGGTCGGATAATGGCGCTATCTCCTTTACTATGGTGTCAATATCCTTGTCCTTCATGATACCCAGAACAAGGATAAGCCTTTTAAATGTAAAATCCTTTTTAATGGCCTCGGCAAGCACCTTTGCTGCGCCAGGGTTATGGGCGCCGTCTACAACCACTAGTGGTCTTTCAGAGAGCGCCTGCACCCTGCCCAGCCATGAAGTCTCCTCAATACCTTTTTTTATCGTATCCTCATCCAGCCTCACACCCTTTTTTTCAAGCAGTTCAAGTATACCAAGTGAAAGGGTCGCATTCCTGTGCTGAAAAGGCCCTTTAAGTGTAAGATTGATATCCCTTATATTCCTCTTAAGCCCGTAATAATTAAATTTTCTTCCAACGCTGCGGAACCTGACATCACGCCCTACCTCAAAGTATGGGGCGCCCCGCTCCTCACTAATTTTCCTGAAGACCTCTTTAACCACCGGCTGTGTGGCGGCAGTGATGATATTAATCCCCTTTTTTATGATACCGGCCTTTTCACCTGCTATCTCTTTAAGGGTGTTACCCAGGAATGACTGGTGTTCAAGCGAGATATTTGTAATGGCTGAGACAAGGGGTTTAATAATATTGGTTGCATCGAGCCTTCCGCCCATGCCCACCTCCATGATAGCAAAATCAACCTTTTCACGCGCAAAGCAGGCAAGCGCCATAGCGGTAGCAAACTCAAAATAGGTGGGTGGTTCAGTCGGGTCGATTACACCTTTTATCTCCTCAGTAAGTTCAGCAACCTGCTTCTTCGTTATCTCTTTGCGGTTGATCCTGAAACGCTCTGTAAAGCTAACCAGATGGGGCGATGAATAGAAACCGACCCTGTAACCGGCCCTTATAAGCACAGACTCCACCATTGCAGATACAGAGCCCTTGCCATTTGTCCCTGCGATATGAATATACTTCTGGCCCTTGTGGGGATAACCCATCTTCTTAAGTATGTTTGATGTCTTTGAAAGCCCGAATTTTACCCCGTACTTCTGAAGACCGTATAGATACTCCAATGCCTGTTTGTATGTCATTTTATAAACCTTTAATAAAAGGGTTCGAGGGGCCAAGGGTTCAAGGGGTCGAGTGTCTATAACCTTACATACTGATTCCGGCCTTAAACCGCACACCTAAAACCGTAAACCGGTTTTTTTCATATCCTCGTTAATATCGTATGCTCCAGGTGCAAGAGCTTTCGCCCTACATCACTAAAGAGCACCTCAACCTTGTTTGTGTCCACAAATTTTGCGATTACACCCTTTCCAAATGCAGGGTGTTTCACCCTGTCACCGGGTCTTAAGCCCCCCGTCCCCGGGCCTGCTACATTTGCCTTTACAGGATCAGACTTTGTATATCTCTTTTCACCACTTCCATTCCATATACCACTGAATGAGGGCCATGAATTACCCTTTGACCTGTGAGAAAAAATGCCATCAGGTATCTCCCTTATAAAGGTGGATAGCCCCATCCTTATGCCTGTTTCAGCAAGCTGCCAGGGGGGAAGCGACTCTGCCCCCGGATAACACATGATAAGCCTGTCCTTTGCCCTGGTTGTGGCAACATACATCAAACGACGCTCTTCTTCAATGGATTCTTCATTACAGTGCGCCCTGGCTGATGGGAAGTACCCATCCATTACCCATATGATAAACACGATCGGCCATTCAAGCCCTTTGGCAGAGTGTACAGTAGAGAGGGTAACAATATCATCCTCATTACCCGATGCATCAGGGGCTATATCCGCACTGCTTGAAGGCGGGTCAAGCACAAGTTCATCAAGAAAGGAGCTCAAGCTTTTAAACCGCTCTGCCATGACCATAAGCTGTTCAAGGTCTTTTTCGCGCTTGGGATAATTGTCATAATTTTCCCTTAAAATCGGGTCATAATATGCATAGGCAAGCTCTACTGCCTTTAAAGGTTTTATATCCTTTTCAGATAACCTTTTAAGCAGCCCCGCAAGGGCCTTTAACCCCTCATCCTTTTTACCCATGCCGGGCCACTTTTCAAGATCAATGGATTCAGCAGGCTGGCTCTTTAGCCACTCTATAATGGTCTGGCTCTTTTTCTGCCCTATGTTTTTTACAAGCCTCAGTATCCTGCCCCAACTGATAATGTCATTCTTATTGGTTATCACCCTGAGGTGGGTCAGTAGATCCTTTATATGGGATGATTCCAGGAATTTGAATCCGCCATATTTCACATAGGGTATACCCTCACGTGCCAGTTCAAGCTCAAGCTCAAAGGAGTGATGTGCTGCCCTGAAAAGCACTGCCATATCCTTATAGCCGTAACCCTGTGATCGGAACGACTTAATAGCAGAGGCAATATACATAGCCTGTTCAGGGTCAGACTTTACATCTATCACCTCCGGTTTTTCTCCCCCTTCTCTCTGTGTGAACAGGCATTTGGTGAACTTTTCTGTGGCCCTGTCCATAATGGCATTTGTGAGCTTCAGGATAGGCTGGGTTGATCTGTAGTTCTGCTCCAGCTTTATGGTTTTTGCCTGAGGGAAGATCTTCTGGAACTCGAACATGTTCTTATAATTAGCGCCCCTGAAAGAATAAATGGCCTGCGAGTCATCACCCACCACCATGACATTCTGGTGCGTTTCTCCCAGCCACTTTACAATATCGGCCTGTATACCGTTTGTATCCTGGTACTCATCAACCATTATATGACTGTATCTCCTGGCCAGGAGCCCCCTTACTGTTTCATTTTCTGCGAGCAGCCGCCTGAACAGAAGCAGGAGGTCATCATAGTCCATCATCTGATTTGCTTTTTTATATTTGCCGTAATGCTCCCCTATGGTGGTGATAACATGGGCATGTTCCAGGAACTGGCTGTATTCATCAGTCATGAGCCATTCAACAGGCCTTTCAAGGTTAGCGGCCTTGCTTATGATAGAGGCAATGGTGCCCTTTTTGGGGAACCTTGCGACATTTTCGTCTGTGTGTATCTCATTGACAAGCTCCCTCACAATCTCTTCCATGTCCTGCCTGTCAAGGATGGTAAAGGATGAATCAAACCCAAGCAGATGTGCATTGCTCCGAAGCACCCTGTGGGCAAGGGAATGAAATGTGCCGCCAGCAACATTCCTGCACCTTTCATCAGCAAGGTGTGCTGCCCTTTCAAGCATCTCGCCTGATGCCTTGCGGGTAAAGGTTAATAAAAGGATATTCTCCGGTGGTATGCCTGACTCAACAAGCCTTGCAACACGGTATACCAGTGTGCGCGTCTTCCCGCTCCCTGCCCCTGCTATAACCTGCACAGGGCCGTCAAGGGTCATGACTGCCTCAAGCTGAGCCGGATTAAGTACATCTTTATATCTGATACTGTTTTCCAATGACTTTTGTTCCCCTTAACAAATAAAGATGTCAAGCTTCAGATCATTTTACTTGCGAGATAAAGAATTGTGTATATAGCAATCATTATTAAAAAAACAGGCAACAACAGAGAGAATACTGCTTTTCCATTACTTGTTTCATGAACCTCTCTAATTCCGGTCACAATAATTGTCAGACTCCAGACAAAGGCTATAATGTCTCCAATATATGGTAGAACACAGAGAATCGATACCGCTTTTGAATAGAGAATTACCTTTAAAGTGCCTTCAAACCCCCTTGAGACGCCACCAATCATGAAAAGGATCACATGAACAACAGCACTTACGAACAAGGCTTGAATAAACACAAAAAATGGAGACCATATGATCAGCCTAAGAAAAGTATCGTTGATAGCGGTTAAATCAGGAAATAAATTTATTATATTAGAATCGCCATTAGATAGAAAAAAAAATATCCAAAAGACCTGGAACATAAGTCCAATAGAACCTGTGAGTATACCAAAAATCAGGGCTTCTTTAAGAGATGTCTCCTTTACACCCCTGAAAAACTCTGTGGGACTAAGCAGCACCCCTGAAAATACCCGCAAAAGATCTCCAAAGTAGCCACGTTCTTCCCCGATTGGAGAGGCATGTTCATCAACCGGTTCAGCCGTTACATCCGTTACCTTATCCACATCTGGTAATGGCGGGGGCGTTTCCTGCTGTACAGGCGCCTCTGGCAGCTTCTCCATTGAAACAGGTTCCTCTTCAGGTATTACAGGTATCTCAAAGGTCTTGCTGCACCTCGGGCATTTGGCATGTTTAATACCGGCAGGAATATTTTCACTTGGTATCTGTTTTGAAAAATTGCAGTTAGGGCATGTAATATTAATTATCATTTCTCCTCTTTTCATTTGAAAGACGGCCTAGTTCCTTTTTCTGGGACCACCTTTTTATCCTGTCAATAATACCGGTTACCGGTATTCTTCTCAGATTCTCGCTTCTCATCTCAAGGCCATCCTTTGTGCCTATTGCTGTTTTCAGGCACTGGAGCCGCTCAGGGCAATCAAAGCAGCCCGGAGGTGTTGCCCTGAGCCCCTCCCTGCCAAAAGGGAATACCTTATCTAAAATACCGTAACAGGCCTTTCTTTCCATAGTTTTAATAACCTCTGTGCCTTATACAATATTGGAGATAATAGTTAAAGGGTAAACTCATTGACTTAATACCCATTAATCAATATATATGAACACATGGAAAGGCATACAAGATTATACCTAGCACGGCACGGCCAGATAATAGGTTTTGAGAGGATGACCGCAAACGGCCATACTGATGTGGACATCAATGAAACAGGGGTTGTCCAGATGAACTCCCTTGCAGAAAGATTGCGCCTTGTTGAAATAAACGCCATTTATGCCACAGGGTTAAAAAGGACTGAAAAGGGGGCAAGGATAATCGGGCAATATCATAGCGTGCCAATCAAAACAAAACCCGATCTAAAGGAGATATTTTTCGGTGACTGGGAAGGCATGCCCCTTGAGGAGATAGAGAGGATATACCCCGGTGAACTTGATAAAAGATATGCGGATATTGCCGGTTACGGGCCCCCCAATGGCGAAAACATGGGAGATGTATCAAAAAGAGTGCTCGGTTGCCTGAAGGAGATACTAAAAGAAGAGGAAGGTAAAAACATACTTATTATTGCACACGGCGGGGTGAACAGGCTTATCCTCTGCGATGCCCTGGGCTTGCCGGTAAAGAGCCTCTTTAATATACAGCAGGACTATGGCTGCCTTAATATAATAGATTATTATCCTGAAAACAGGCTCGTGAGGCTTATGAACGGGTGAGGGGGGAGGAGGAAGGCTGAGGTATGAAACCTGAAACCTGAAACCTGAAGGCTGAAAGGTGAAAGCTCAAAGCAGAAATATGATAGACAGAATCTCAACTATATCCCTTTTTAACGGGCTCCCGGATGATCATCTGGAATCTTTATCCATGATTACAAAGGAGAATATCTATAAAAAGGGAGAAAACATCTTTACTGAAAATGAACAGGCAACCGGGTTATATGCTGTAGGATCAGGCAGGGTTAAGATATACAAGCTTTCACCTGATGGCAGGGAGCAGATCCTCCACATATTCGGGCCGGGTGAGGTATTTGGTGAGGTGCCAGTGTTTTCCGGTAAGAGATTTCCTGCGAGCGCTGACGCAATGGATGAAAGCAGGGTCCTTTTTTTCCAAAGGGAGGCGCTCATAAGCCTTATACAAAAAAACCCTCTGATTGCAATGAACATGCTGGCGGTGCTTTCCATGCGACTCCGCCGCTTTACATCTATGATAGATGACCTATCTCTAAAGGAGGTGCCAGGCCGCCTTGCTAAACACCTGCTCTATATGAAGCAGGAGCATGGAAAAACTGAACTTGACCTTGGCATAACAAAGGGTCAGCTAGCGAGCCTGCTTGGCACCATACCGGAGACACTCTCCCGCATACTCACAAAGATGGTAGATCAGGGCCTTATAGAGATCGATGGCCGCAGGATCAGGATCATTGAGACAGAAGGGATAGAGGAGCTTGCAGAGGGAGTAAGAAAGCTATAATCCTCTATAAAGACCTTAAAGCATGTTGGTCTTTTATCAAAATGACAATATTTTGACATCTTTATTAAAGATTTATTAAGTTAAAACACTTTTATACCCCTATTCTCCCCGTATTCAGCCCTGATTGCTGCATTTACACCAGATATTCCAATCCATACTGATCTGGCATAAATATTGAATAATAGACTTTGTTAACTGTTTTGTTTTGATTCAGGGCTCTACCATTATTATGAAAATAGAGTTTTATTTCAGCCGGTTAGCTCATTTTTTAAGTATTTTGGGGGAGGAGTAATTGTTCTGGAAAAATATCAAGTTACGTAACAAGTTGTTTCTCGGGTTCAGCATAGTACTGGCACTTCTTTTAATCGTCGGCATCCTTGCCTATAACAGTATAGGCATTATCAAGCAGCAGTCACAGGATGTCATTCTTCACAACCAGACAGACTCCATCTTTGCACAGGGGGAGATTGAACTGCTTGACCTGATCAACAGCATAAATCTCTTATGGGTAGACCCGAACACAGCGAAGATAAAAATTGGCGGGGATAACCCCAATTCAACTCTTGCGAAATGGCTGAATGGTGATGAAAGAAAAAGGATAGAGGCCTCATACCCTGACCTGAAAGGAAGGATTACCGGGCTGGAAAAATCCTATTCAGAGTTATCTGCTTCCATTAAAGAGATAAACAGCATAATTGCAAAATCTCTCTCAAAGGAAGAGGGGCTTTCTGCTGCCAGGGATTATTATCTTAAAAATACAATGCCTGTATCTACGCGGGTTAAGGAGATAGTGCAAGCCATCCGGGGTTCATTAAGGCTCTCCTTGAGCGGTGAGGAGATGGTAAAAAGTGTCCAGAACACCCGCCGTATTGTGGCCTTTATATCTATACTTGCCATTGCAGTTGGCTTTTTACTATCTGTAATAACGGCTGCCACTATATCGAGGCCACTTTCAATGGCCACTAATTTTGCAGAACAGATTGCTAAAGGGGATTTTACAAAAAGGCTCCCCATAACACAGAAGGATGAAATCGGGCTTTTATCCAATGCGCTTAATGCCCTGGTTATAAGTATCGGGAAGATGTTCAGGGAGATCAATAATGGCTCAATTACCCTCAATGCATCATGTGAAAGGCTGAGCGCCATATCAGAACTTATGAAAACAGGGGCAGAACAGACATCCATAAGGGCAAATACCGTTGCTGCGGCAGGAGAGCTGATGAGCGGTAACATGAGCATGGTTACCACTGAGAGTGAACAGACTGCAAACAACGTCAATATGGTAGCCTCAGCCGCCGAAGAGATGAGCGCCACAATTAATGAGATTGCACATAATACTGAAAAGGCGCGCACCATAACCGATAACGCAGTTGCCCGGACAAGGGATACTTCAGAAAAGGTAGACAAGCTTGGCGAGGCAGCAGAGAGTATAAACAAGGTCACCGAAGCAATAAACGATATCTCGGATCAAACCAACCTTCTGGCCCTTAACGCCACCATTGAGGCGGCCAGGGCAGGTGAGGCAGGCAGGGGTTTTGCGGTTGTCGCAAATGAGATCAAGGAGCTTGCTAAACAGACAGCCCTTGCGACAAAAGAGATAAAGGAAAAGGTTGGAAGTATACAGGCATCCACAAAGGAGACAATAGGCAGGATAAAAGAGATATCTGATATTAATGCCGAGGTTAGTGAAATAGTAACAGCCATAGCAAATGCGGTTGAAGAGCAGTCTGTTACTACACAGGAGATCGCAAAAAATATTGCCCAGGCGTCAGATGGCATCAGAAATGTTAATGACAATGTGTCTCAGAGCTATATAGTGGCAAATGATATATCCGGAGAAATCGCAGGGGTTAACCAGTCAGCAGAGGAGATGAAGTCATCCAGTTCTCAGGTGAATATAAGCTCACTCGATCTCCAGAAGGTGGTGAAGAGACTTTCCGGTATTATGGCCAGGTTCAACCTGCAGCCTGCGCGGTTTGATATAGGCACAGTAAAGGTTGCACACCTTACCTGGAGGACAAAGTTTGAGGCCCTTCTTAAAGGCAAGGATACACTAACAGCAGAGGAGATCAGAAACCCCCACGCCTGTGAGTTTGGGAAATGGTACTTTGGAGCTGAAGGGCAGAAGTTAAAGGATATATCCCTGTTCAAAGAGCTGGGCGCCCATCATACCAGGATTCACAGCCTTGCAGATGAGCTTGTTGACCTGAATAAAAATGGTGATGACAAGCGGTTCAGGGAGGTCATGCTGGAATTTGAGGCAACACGGGGCAGGTTCTTTGAGACCATGAATGATCTTTATCTGGTATAAATAAAAAAACCAAGTAGAGACAAGGCATGCCTTGTCTCTACAATGGTAGTGAATTAACACCCAACTGATTTTTTTACAACCATATTGTAGCTTATCGTTCAACCTTCTCAACCCGCCATGATTCAGGAGGTAAAAAGAAACCGTTAGGCCAAATGGCTTACCTATCTTTTCAAGGGTATCAATGGTGGGGTTTCCCGCGCCATTTTCAAACTCCGATAATATTCTTGGGGATATTTTAGCCACCTTTTTTGCATAATCCGCCTGTGTCAAACCGATTATTTTACGCATTCTACTGGTGGCATCCCTGATGTCAATATTACCCATTGCAAGCCCTGAATAAAGCTCCTCTTTCATCATCCTTATTTCATGTTCACTGTATTGCTTCATTACTGTTTTCTCCGGTTGTTTCAGGACTGTCTGGTTTCCATAAGACCCATTGCAACATTCTCAATCCTGACAGAAAGCCTCTGGATAATATCATCATCTACAAGGCATGACCTCATGATTTCGGGCAGTCTCTTTACCTTATCTGCCTGACTATATAACCATGTCCTTGTTTCATCTGGATCCAAAACATAATCAAGTGTTTCACTTATATTTCCCCACCGGGGCTGATCTCCCTGCCTTTCATCCTCAAGCGAGCCTTCAGCATGAAACATCCCGTTGTGATCCTGAACCACAAGATATTTGGGCGCTTCGCCCTGTACGCTGGATGCACCGGCAACATGTGCGCCTCTTTCCTCAGCATACTCAAGAAAATTTTCACGCCGTTCAATAATATCACGGCGTGGAAACCCGATTTTAAAATGATCAGATGGAGGCGGCAACACAGCCTCGGCGATTCGCAGATTTCCTGGCGGGGCACCCGCACCATGAAGTAACAGATGCCAGTCAAATTGAGCGCTGTCTCTTTCTACCTGCAAACGTTTGAGCCAGGCGGCCCGCCCTGCTCCGCCTGGAAGCAGGTCAAGCAAGAATGGCGGCCATTGTTTAAACCGGAACAGCTCAAAACCCACAGGGAGCCCAGGCAGCAGTTCTGCATCCTGGTTGCCAAGGTTATCTATTGCGTATTCATGTTTGTACTCTAAAAGGCAGCCACCCTCGACACCCCTGTCAAGGGTAGTAGGGTTCGGTTCAAAAACCGCGGCGGTTTGCCATCGGTTATTTAAAAATATCTGGATATGACAATTCATATATCACTCAAATAGCATTTTAATAAAATTTTTATACTATTTTCACTTTAATGATTATAAATTTTAATTGAGAATAGTTATTGGCCTTATGCATAAGCGTAATTTTCCCTAAAAGAATTATAGCTATCTACCCTGTGCTGCTCTTATGTTTCATTTATTTATAGAAAAAATAATAATACGAGAAACCCTGTAGAAACAAGGTATGTCTCTACAATATTATTGAACAAATAAGGAAGATAGAAATTAAAAAACTGGCTGAAGAGGCATTCACCCCTTCAGCCAGTTTTGATTTAAGTTTATGGTCTTTCGATTAAAGCAAAAAGACTATATAACTTTGTTAGAAATATACCTTGGCGCCAACATAGAAACGACGCCCTAAAACATCATGGAGCTGGTTACTGAACATACCACCGGTAACGCCATCAGTAGCATTGGGATTCACATTATAAAGTTTTGGAGCCTTATTGAAGAGATTGTCAACTCCAAAACGAATCCGGAAATTGTCAGTTACCTGAAAATTACCCATGAGATCAAACATGTCGTATGAAGGTAACGGTGTATTAGCGCTGCCTAACGATCTTAGTCCATCAAGATGCTGCCATCTGAGGCTTGCTTCATACTTATCAAAAGCATAGGTGAATGTAGTCAAAAACTTCCATTCAAAACTGTTACCGTTAAGTCCGTTTCCGCTAGGACCAGTGGTGCCGACATAATCAATCATTGGGTTGGCGCCATAAAGCTCTGTTGAATCCATTTTAAGCATGTGGTTGATCAGAGAACTTACACTGACGTGGCCAGGACCTGCATCCATGCCCCAATTGATCTGCACGTCAATACCACTGGTTTCAAAGTAACCATTGTTCATGTAGGTTCGTGCAAGGTTAGCCAGAACACCACTATCAGGATTTCGGAGAACACCGGCACAGTTAGGATTCAAATAGTCCATCGTAGGGTTAAACTGCCTTGATGTACACTGCTGGAATACTACTTCACCTGTCTGCAGGCCTATAGCATCTTTAACCTTGATGCTATAGTAGTCAACAGAAATTCTCCAGTCCATGAGCGCTGGAATGGTTTCAATCCATGAGTCAAGCACAAAGCCAGCTGTCCAGGTATCCGCTGTTTCAGGGTCTAAACGTGGGTTACCCACATCCACTGGCCACAAGAAACCTAAACCACCATCAGGTTGTGCCTGAATATAAGTTTGACCAGTTGGATTAGCTGGAGTTATAGTCTCAGGGTCTATATCATTCATTGATGGAAGTACAGCACCGCCATTAGCATTAGCATAGTTAACTATATTTCTAAAATCAGTACTGTAATATTCCAAATCAGCGTCCGTGTTACCTGATGCCTCCATCAGGTTACCGCAGATATTAACTACATCCTGCCAGCCATCGTTTTCAGGGCTTGCTGTCCAGTTAACAGCACGGTTATCCATTGAACAGACATCACCATATTGATACATAGCAAAACTTGAAGTCCTGGCAAGATAGAGTTCGCCTACATTTGGAGCACGTTCAGCACGGTTATAACCACCGCGGAAACGGAGGAAACTGGTAGTGGCCCAATCTAGCTGTGCCTTGTATGTGTAGCTTTTACCGGTCGTATTATAATCTGAACTGCGTCCACCGAGGTTGAGATCAACCCTGTCCATGAAGGGGAGATCCTTAACAATCGGGACAAGAAGTTCTGCATAATACTCGTCAGCCTTAATTGTTCCTTCAGATTCACCGGCCGGATAGAGACCCAGGATCTGGTCGTTAAAAGACCTGCCCTGAGTATTAACATTATCACTTAAGAAATAATAATTATTCTCACGGAAGCTGGCGCCCACTGCTCCACGCATCTCACCACCAGGAAGATCCATGATACGTCCCTGAGAGTTTACCTCCCAGATGGTCTGCTCCACAAGCGATTTACTCTTAACTGCAGCTGCTATCGCCTCCCAGCAGTCCTGTGTAACGCTGGTCCAGTCAAAGGGGTTTAAACCGCTGGTGCAATATGCCTGTGCAGAACCAAAATTACCATACTCTTCATTACCGTTCCACTCTCCACCTCGTCCAAAATTAGGAGCAGATATAACTGACCTGAAACGTTCCAAAGAGAAAAAACCGGTCATATATGATGAGGTCTCTGCTTCACCATGAGATACAAAGGCTTCCCAGGTCCAGTCTATTGTGGGGATCTTACCTTCAAGGCCGGTAACCATATTAAAGGTTAACGTATCGGTATTACCGACACGTGGCACTGGAGGAACCCCCTGGATTTGAAATGTTGCATCCGCATTAGGCCTGCTGTCAAGAACAGCCAATACCTCAGTAGGAATGACTTCCCTGTTTATTGACGGATCAAGGTTGACAGACCAACCGCCGCTTATGGTTGAGCCTTCCTGAATGGTTTGCGCCCTGGTTCTAGCAAAATAGGCCTGGCCAAATACACCGACGTAGTCATTGATCTTATAGTTACCCTGTGTATAAAAATTATAACGCTCCATGGGATAGATCAAATATGCTTCAGTAAAATTTTGAGCAAGAGCTCCGGAGTTTGTTATTTTGATATTATACCCGTCAACTATACCAAGTGCCTGTGCTGCTGGAACACCCTGAACACCGTTTGGCCCGAAAAGACCGCTATAGCCACTGTATACCTCACCTGATTTTTGATCAACGAAGAGATTCAGGCTATAGGGTGAAGTGGTAAATCCTTGCCCTTCTGGAAGGCCCATTACATTATTCAATACATCAGGAGAAGCACCTTCAATGATAGCCGCTGTATCAAAAGCGAACAGAGCGCTGCCGCCTATTGCAGGATCGCGCCAGTTCTTTTTATACCAGGGGCGGTCGCCCTGCATAGCCTTTTTACGATCATTATAGGCAAAGGCCATCATGATATTGCCACGATCGTCAGCAATATTGGAGCCCATTATACCAGAAACAGTAAGTTCTTCATTATCCCCGTACTGTGATATACTGCCAAGGGCATCAACTTCAAATCCCTCGAAAGTGTCCTTCATAATGAAGTTGAGAACACCGGCCATGGCATCAGCGCCATATGTTGAAGATGCTCCACCAGTAATGGTCTCAACATATTCGATTGCAGCCGTTGGAATAGTGTTGATATCAAGTGCACCCGAAGCATTTGAAGGGGTACCGCGGCGTCCATTAATGAGTGTAAGAGTACGGTTGGTTCCTATACCACGCAATGCAATGGTTGCAGAACCCGGGGTATTTGTAGCAAAAGGTTGAATATCGCCTGTCACTGTTGGAACCTGAATTGTCGGTGTAAATTGAGGCAGCTTATTAAGTTGTGTCTCAATAGCTGCGGTTGTAGATTGATCAAAAAGTTTTTCGTCAACGGTTACGATCGGGCTTACAGAATCATTATTGTTACGTGCAATACGTGAACCTGTTACAATGATCGCTTCCAGAGAAAACTCCTCCTTTTCCTCCTGGCCTATTGCCGACCCGCATACCAATAGCGCAAAGGTACACAGAAAAAAGCAATACAAAAGCCAATTACTAAACAAATTTCTTTTTCCTCCCATAAAACCCTCCTGTAATAAAATTATTATAAAATTACTACTAACATTGGACTTCCGAAATAGAAATCCAAAATGAAAAACCAAATACTTATACAGCAGGGCGGGGCTTTACCCCGACCACAAAAAGTTTTATTCAAACTTTTACAAATTTATTCTTGAGATATTTATAGTTATGATTATTTATCAATATTTAAGCTATACCAGTTTAGTTAATGCAAAATTGCAAAACCTGCTTTCTATTAACTATTAAACCTGCGCTACAATAAATCAGATTCCCCGGCCTTTTTATGGAAAGGCACTTCTAATCCAGTAACTTCATACAAGCAATAAAACCAAGCAAAAATTACGATAAAAAACATTTAAAATGAGAATCATCCTGCTTTATTTCAGGATAAATTAGTCGCATCCTAAAATTATAGGAAATAAAAATCAAGAAAATTGTTTTAGTTTTGTGTTTGGAAGTAAAACTGCATTTTTTTAACAGCAGTTATAAAAGACTAATGGATTTAATAATATCTAGGAATATTAATGGGTTAACTTATATTTTTAGAAATTCAAAATCACTCCCGACTGTTTTTTTAAGGTGAAAAATATTTTAAAAAATACAGATTAACGACAATAAAAACAGCTATACAACCCGGTTGAAGAGGCTTTTGCCCCTTCAACCGGCATTTTTTCAGGTTATATTATTTAACTAAAAGACCTTACTCCCTGATTATAAGTACAGTTTAAAACCTAAATAGAAACGTCTGCCAAGCGCATCCTGAAGCGTGTTATTAAATGATCCACCGTACATGCCAGTTGTGGAATCATAGTTTATATTATATTTTTGCTGCGCTTTATCAAACAGATTCTCTATACCTCCGTTGATTGTGAAACCGCCAGAAAACCTATAGCTGCCAGTCAGGTCAAACATGTTATATGCCTTCAGAGGCGTATTTGTACCGGTTCTATTTTTGATTTTATCATAGTGGGACCATCTAAGAGAAACATACAAGTCCTTTATAGTATAATTAATTGTGGTAAACGCCTTATATTTAAAGGTGTTACCATTAAGCCCATTTCCGGACGGACCAAATGTACCCACATTTTCTACCAATGGGTTGGTGGGGAGCTCTGATGATTTCATATGTAAAACATAGTTAATAAGAGTAGAAACAGAGAGATGACCCGGTCCTGCATCCATACCCCAGTTGATCTGTGTGTCAATACCATCGGTTTTAATGTGGCCGTTATTAAAATATGTCCTGTTAACCACGCCGAGTGTACCGAACCTTGCGTCACGAACAACACCCTGACAGAATGGCGAATTAGGATCGAGCGTCGGGTTGAATTCAGTAGACATACACTGCTGCATCACAACGTCACCGGTCTGTAGACCGATCGCATCTTTAACCTCGATAGTGTAGTAGTCCATGGATATACGCCAGTCCATAAGGGCCGGAATATCATCAATAAATGAATCGAGCACAAACCCTGCTGTCCAGGTATCTGCTGTTTCTGATGTCAGATTTGGGTTACCTATGTCAATTGGCCATGCCCAGCTGAAGCCGCCGGCAGTCTGTTCATCATATTCTGCGTCTGGAACAATACCTCCATTGGAGACCAGCATTTGTGCGGTTGTAGCATTGGGATTAGCAGCAGTCCAGGCCTGTATCTGCGCTGCTGATACTCCATACATCTGCATGTTGGCATCGCCAGTGGGATTAGCCATATCATTTAATGTGGCGCACAGATTAAGAACATCCTGCCAGTTATTCGGGTTACTTGTCGAATTGGCTGTCCATGGAACTGTAGCGTTTCTCATAGAGCAGGTATCACCATTGTACATGGCGCCGAAGGATGAAGTACGCGCCAGATACAATTCACCAATGTTGGGTGCGCGCTCTGCACGGTTGTAACCGCCGCGGAAACGGAGGAAATCCGTTGTTCTGTAATCAGCCTGTGCCTTGTAGGTGTAACTCCCGCCTGTGGTGTTATAATCTGAATGACGGGCTCCAAGAGAAAGATCCAGATTTTTGATAAAAGGAATATCCTTAAGTATCGGAACAAGGAGTTCTGCGTATTCTTCCCTTACATTTATGTATCCATTGGACTCGCCAGCAGGATATAGACCCAGAACCTGATCATTTAAAGACTTCCCTTGAGTGTTTATATTATCGCTCTGGAATTCATATTCATTTTCCCGATAGCTAAAGCCCACAGCGCCCTTCATTTCACCAGCAGGCAGATCAACGATATGACCCTGAGTATTTAATTCAAATATGTCCTGAACCATTAGCTGTTTGCTTCTTACTGGGGCATCTACTGCCAGCCAGCAGTCATCTGTTGCACTTGCCCAGTCAAAGGGGTTTAAACCACCCGCACATGTGGCTGTTGCACCGCCGAATCCAAAATCCGGTGCGCCGCTATTGGCCTTCCATTCCCCACCCTTGCCGAATTCTGGCGACTGCATAACTGTTCTCATACGTTCCAGGGAGTAAAAACCTGTCATGTTTGCGTTAACTTCTGCTTCGCCATGTGAAAAAAAGGCCTCATAGGTCCAGGGTATTACAGGTAATTCGCCCCTGCCTCCGAAGGTCATATTATAGGTATTTGTGCTGGTAAATCCCTCTCTTCTTGCAGGCAGATTCGTAGTTAGGCTAAAAGGTGCGTCAGGATCAGGCCTGCTGTCTAACATTGCCAGAATATTTGCAGGGAGTGAATTTCTGTGGGTCGTTGGATCAATTTCAACGCTCCAGCCTGAAGTGATAGTCCCTGGCTGCTGGGTCGTATGTGACTTGGCCCTGCTGTAGTAAGCCTGCATAAAGGCGGTGAAATACTTATTTACCTCATAATCGCCCTGGGTATAAAAATTCCAGCGCTCCTGCGGGTACATAAGAAAAGCATCAATATCGTTCTGGGTGAAATAACCATTATTATTCATCTTGATTGCATAATTGTCTATAATACCTAAAGCCTGGGCAGAAGGTACACCTGCCATTCCGTTTCCGAAACCGGAAAAGACTCCTCCGCTTGACGGGTCATAATATACGGTCGTGCCGGCCGCACTAGTGAAATTAACGCCATTTCCCATTACATTATTAAGTACTGCTGTGGATGGCAAATTGGCATACCCGAGGCCAATACCCGGATAGGGATCCAGGAAAAATGCACCTCCGGATACTGATGGATCTTCCCACATCTTCTTGTACCAGTCACGGTCACGCTGGAGAGCGGGAAAACGTTCGACATAGTTAAAAGCCAGCATAATATTGCCTTTGTCATCTCCAATATTGGCCCCCATGATTCCTGAGACATCATATTGTTCGGCATCGGCCCTCTCAGTCATACTTACCTTGCCATTAAGTTCGAAGCCTTCAAATCGATCTTTCATGATGAAGTTGACAACACCGGCTACAGCATCAGCGCCATATGTAGATGAGGCACCGCCCGAAATCGTATCAACATACTCAATTGCCGCTGTAGGGATGGTAGTTGTGTCAATAACACCAAGGGCATTGGCTGGTGTGCCGCGGCGTCCATTGATAAGAGTCAGTGTACGGTTGGCTCCAATACCGCGCAACGCTATTGTTGACTGTCCTGGGGTGCTTGTTGCTGTTGGCTGGATATTTTGCCCTTCCACCTGCGGAACGTCCGCAGTCGGAGAAAACTGCGGCAGCTTATTGAGCTGTCCCTGAAGTGATGTTACTGCACTCTGGCTCAACAACCTATCATCAACTGTTACGATAGGGCTTACAGCCTCATTATTGGTACGTGCAATACGTGAACCTGTTACCACGATCTCTTCCAGAGAAAACTCTTCGGAATCCTCCTGACCTATTGCCGGCCCGCATACCAAAAGCATTGCGGCACTCAGGAAAAAGCAATACAAAAGCCAATTTCTAAATGAATACTTTCTTCCTCCCATAAAACCCTCCTGTAATAAAATAATTATAAAACAACTACCAACATTGCACTTCCAGAATAGAAGCCCAAAATGAAATATCGCTTCACCATAACAAAAGGGTATATAGCCCGATTGCTGTTGGCTCAGGATGCATAAGATATCATGCCCCGGTAATCCACATTCATTTTTAACACTCTACATTGAAACCCAGCTCTTTGATCACGGCCAACATAGCCCAGCTATAGTCAAAAGAGGGTTTGGCACCAGTTCTTTCAGTCATCAAGACAAATATTTTCCAAATACTGTCTCGCTGGATAGTATATCTCATACACAAGTGGCCTTGCCAAAGGGTGCACCTGCGTAAAAAACACTCTGATTTTTTAAAAACTAATTATTTTGTATATCGGTATACAAAACCACTTAACTCATGTCAATATTTTTTTAATTAAATAATCGCCTCAATAAAATTATTTTTCTTGTTTAGAATAGAATGAGTAAATCAATCTTTTATTTTGTATCTCTTTTGCTGAGGATTGACAGCTTGGACTCAAAAGGACAGTTTTAGGAAGGGCACTAAATATATTTATCCAGCCCCAGTTGACTATGCAGTAATTTAAATCTCTGCCCGAGTTTAAAAAGGGCACGAAGGTATGTAAACCCCTCACAGGTCAGGGCATACCTTTCAAGACCGGGTTCAGTACAATCTCGGCACTCAGGAAATTTACAGACCTTTTTCCTGAACTCTGTTGCATTACTGGAAAGAAGGAGGGATTTGATTTCCTCATCCTTTATATTACCCGAACTCATATTTACGAGTGGACATAAATATAGTTCCCCGCTGCTCCTTATAAAAAAATAATTAAAGCCGCAGGCGCATGGTTTTCTCATAAAACCTGTTTTAAGATATTTTACAAGGCTATCCGCATGAAAGCTCCACCTGAACTGGCCGCCTTTGAAAAACCTGATCATCTTCTCTTTATCTTCCTTGGAGAATTGCAGCTCTTTTTTGTTATCTTTGTTTAAGTATCTGCCACTGGTTATTATGCATGGCGACATGATGGTAAAAAGACCTCTCTCCCTGGCATATTTGGAGATATCTTCCAGTTCATCAATATTGAGCGGGAGTATTGTTGTTTTGATCCCAATAATCAGGTTTGGATACCTGCCCCTGAGTTCAGACAGTTTATCGATTGTACTGATGACCTTTTTGAATGCATCCTTTACGTTTCTTATCTTCTCATGAACCTCGCCAATGGCGTCAAGGGCGCATACCACAACAAGGTCTAAACCGGCTTTGCTGAAATCCATGAGGATCTTCTCTGTTTTATCAATCACCCTGTCAGTTAAAAAGCCGTTTGTGGTAACAGCAACAGATTTTAATTTTGTTAGATTTCTTTTTGATAACCGGCTTATCCCTGTAAATAACAAATCAATATCATCCAGCAGAAACGGCTCTCCCCCTGTTATGTCCAGCTCCCTTACATCGGATAGAAAATCGTCAGATAAAAAAGTAAGCCATTCGTCAATTGAGAGCTCAGGCTCTTCTTTGGGTATGCGCCATATATTGCACATGATGCACCGTGCAATGCAACGGTGCGTTATCTCAAGGCTTACTGCCTGCGGTTTCATGGGTTTACCGGTAATATTTTTATACCGGTATATGAGGCCATTATATAAAAGTTTAGCAGCGATCCCTGCAAGACTATGACCTGTCATGATCTCCACCTTGATATGACCGGGTTGACAGGGTTGAATGATCTATTTTTGAAACAGCCATACCATACCCCCAGTTGATAGGCGAGTTGGTCAAGAGTAAAATAAAAAATGAAAGAGAATAAACTGGAACTGGGTTTTTTGATAAAATATTCACAAACTGCAACCAGAAGATGATTTATAATTAGGATTAGAGTCGTCATGGGAAAAGAAGGAGCCAATATAAAGGTCAGAAACAGGTAATACCTTGAAAAGAAGGCGCACCAGTAATAGCCAGATACAAAGTAACCCCTGAAAACCGCACACAATATCTGCATGTATTTTATTGGCAGCGCCTTTTTTTCTCCCTTCATCCATTTAAGATGGGTATCAACAATAAGGATAACCCCGCATAATAGAAATAAAAGGTAATGACCACTTAAGGCAGCAGCAAGTACAGTCAACCAGAAAAGCACAGTCAAGGGAAGATAAAACATCTTCTTGAGCCGGTCAGGGTGTTTTTTCTGTAGAAGAGGCTCTGAGGTACCATACTGAAATCGGCGTTTAAAAAATGCCCAAATTTTATTGCGATGCTTATGAAACACAACCCCTGCAGGGCGATATTCTATATCATATCCGCCGTCTTTAAGCCTCCAGCAGAAATCTACATCCTCCCCAACAGTCATATCTATATGGAAGCCGCCCAGCTTAATAAACAGCTCTTTTTTTACAAGGAGATTGCAGGTGGGGAGATAAAAAAAGTTACCCTCCTCCTTTGAACTCCTTGAGCGGTTACCCTTGTTAAGTGAAGATGAGCCTTTCTCATATCGGTCAACGGCCTTTTTATCAAACCATGAATCAACCTTGCCGCCTACTGCCCCGTTTGATTCATCAATAAATGCCGGGACAAGCTCCTTTAACCAGAGGGGATGGGCGACACAATCAGAATCAATAAAGGCAATGATATCGCCCTTAGCCTCTTTTGCTGCCAGGTTACGGGAGTACGATGCCTGCATCCTGATGGTATTTTTTATAAGCCTGACTGGAAATGATGATACAACCTCCGGCGTATTATCATCTGATGCGTCATCAACAACGATTATCTCTATTTTTTCCGCAGGGTAATCAAGTTTTATCAGAGATGTGAGACATTCGGATATATCCTCCGGCCTGTTCCTGACAGGGATAATTACGGTCACAGAGGGGTAGTCAGAAAGAGACCTGTAACCTCTGCTTTCCATAAAACCTTTTCGGACAAGGCTGTTCAGGAAAATTCCTATTTTGGCCGGGTCTGCATTTACATGGGTGCACACCTCATTAAATGAAATGTATTCCCTCTGATTTAGTAGATTAAGAACAGGCGCCCATGCAGGGTTCAGGGTTATAGTTGAAAGGGGGTTTTTGCGGATAAGATATAGGGTCGAACCTTTTTCAAAAATGCTGACACCTTTGGATAGAATATAGGAGAAGGTTACGTTATTATCTGCCATTTTCATATAATAACCACTTTTTTGAACGTCGAACATCGAACGTCCAACATCGAATCATGAATTGTAAAAATAATATGCAACCTCATATACATAATCAAAAAAATATTGATTCTTTTTTATTGGACATTGGATGTTCAATGTTGAATGTTGGAAGTTCATCATTCAAAATAATATACTTCTCTCCTCAACTCACACCTGTCCTCAACAGAGATTTCATTACCATTTACAGCCTTTGCCCTTCCTATACACCCGCCCCTGCAATGTTCTCTTCCCGGACAGCTTTTGCATTTTTCAAAGGATTCAGCTCTCTCTTTATCGAGCAAAGGGAGATGTGCCCACTTTTCAATCCCTTTTAATATGACAGCATTTAAACCATCTTCATGCACATTGCCGACAGCAAGCTCATCATCAAGATTCATCACACAGGGGTACATTTTACCCGAAGCGTTTATAAAGGGCATGCTGATGCAATTGCACACATGGTCAGCAGGGATATCTCTACCCTTGAACCATTCTATTGCAGATATACAGCCAGTCCTGTCATAGAGTCTTCTAAATTCCGGTTTTGACTCATACAACTCTATCAATGACCTTACCTGAGATTTATCCGGAAGTCTGATCCACTCTGAATTTCTGGCTCTCCCGGCCTTAATAAGTGTCCCCGCAATAAAGCTACCCACCCCAAGAGTGTCAGCTAGTTTAAGCATTTCCGGGATTTCATAAAAATTATGCTGCATTTCAGTAAAGGCAATATCTATTCTTTTTCCCAAACCCTCTTCAATCAATTGCTTAATTGCACTGAGAGTGGCGTTGAAATTACCCCTTTCCCTGATCAGGTCGTTTGTTTCAGGCGTTGAACCATCCAGGCTTACCTGTATTTTAAAAATCGCGGAATCCAATAACTTTAATTTTTTGATCTCTTTCCCGGTTATCATTACCCCATTGGTCTGTAGAACAACCTCTGATAGCCCTGGAGATTTGCAGGCATGAGATAGAATCTCATACCAGTCCGGGTGCAGCAAAGGCTCTCCACCTGTAACAAGAAGTCTCTTCCCTCCAAGGGCTGAAAACTCATCAATAATAGAAATAATGATATCACTTGAAACCTTAACGCCTCCTGGGCCTTTACAATCAAGCAGACAGTGAGGGCAGTTCAGATTGCATGCATCCGTGATCATCAGGGTTAGGGTTTCCGGCGGCTTCAATCCTGCCTTTACGATCTTTTCCCTTAGCGCTCCTGCATCCTTTTTCATGGACTCAGGCCTTTTTCTTTGTTGTGGAATTTTTTGTCTCTAAAAAACCCTTTTCAACAAGATAAGAAATAATACCTTCAACCTGTGAGACTGCATCTCCTGTAAGTATGGCACCCTTTTTTTCCACACTGCTTCCTGCGAGTAACTGGTTGATCCTGTCAAAGGCGGGCTTGCTGCTGTCTGGGACTATAACCCTTTTTGGTTTTGGTCTTGGAGGGAAGGAGTTTTTTCGGATGACCTTTTTAATTGCCTGTTTTGTGTCAACATCAATGATCCTGAATGGTGTCAACATGGCCTTCTGTTTCTGTTCGTAAGAAGGGAGGCGTTGTGCCATGCCTTCAAGTGACACGCTTAAGACGGCAGGCAACTGGAATTCTATCTCTTCTCTTATACCCTTACCTGCGTTTCTTATGGCCTTTGCTATTAAGACAGGTTTCAAACCTGTCTCTACATTAATAACATTCGAAACAAATGGCAATTTAAGGTTATGGGCAATAAATGCGCCAACCTGTCCATTCTGCTTATCAACAGACTCTTTACCGCATAATATAAGGTCGGCCTTCAATTCATGAATTCCCTGAGCGAGGAGTATAGATTTTGCCCATGAATCATACTCATCTTCTGTATCAATCCTGTAAACAGCATCTGCGCCGAGAGCAATGCAACGCCTTAGCTCTTTTTCAGCGATGAGGGGGCCAAGGGCAAGGATGAACACCTCAACAGTTTTATCTTTATCCTTGATCCCAAGAGCCAGTTCAAGTGCGGCCTCATCATAGGGGTTGATACGAAAAATGTTATCTTCAGGCATTATATAGTTATTGATCGGGTCGCACCCTGTCCTGGCATAAGTGAATGATAACTGCTTGGCACAAATGATAATTTTCATATTTAATCTCTCAGCCTGAAACGAAACTGAATATCTTAACCGTCTGGCACAGGGCACAGGCTAAGGGTACAAGGAAAGAAGATAACCTTGCGCCTTGCGCCTTGAGCCTTGTGCCGTGCGCCTCTCTTTTATCTCAACGCCCTCTCAACCACCTCAATTATATCCAGCACCTGCGGCGGCCTCTCCAGCTCAAGCCCGCTTATGCCGTCGCTTATCATGGTCTGGCAATAGGGACATGCTGTGCATACCACATCAACACCTTTTTCCGAAATCTCCTCAGACCTAATAATATTAAGCCTTTTACCAAGGTTTTCATGCAGCCACATACCTCCTCCGCCCCCACCGCAGCAGAATCCCTTTTCTTTTGATCTTGCAAGCTCTTCAAATCTAACCCCTGGGATACTTTTAACAATACCCCTTAATGGATCATATATATCATTACCTCTCCCAAGGTAACAGGGATCATGCAGCGTAACCTTCTTTTGCAGGGGGTACACAGGTGTAATTATCTTATTTTCTATAAGCCCCATTACATACTGGCTTGCATGGATCACTTCAAACTTATGGTTGCCATCAGTTTCCATCCACGGATATTCGTTTTTTAGCGTGTTAAAACAATGAGGGCACAGGGTTATTATCCTGTTTACATTATGTTCCCTTAATGTCTTAAGATTCTTCTTTGCTAAACTTATAAACAGCTCCTCATCTCCAAGCCTTCGGGCAGGGTCGCCGCAGCAAAGTTCATTGGCGCCCAGTATCCTGAAATTAATACCGGCCTTTTGTAGTATAGTCACGAGCGCCCTTGAGACCTCCTGATAGCGTGGATGAAAAGCCCCTGAGCAGCCTGTCCAGATAACTATCTCAACATCCCTCTCATCAGGCCTTGTGACCTTAACGCCTCGATTCATTGCCCACTCTGCCTTGTGTGATACACCCTTCCCGTTTACATCACCATACAGTTCAAGTGACCTTATCATGGGGCGTGCCTCTATTGGCAGTTCGCCTTTACCCATTGTGAGATACCGCCTGATCTCCACGACCTTGTCCAGCGGCACTACATAAACCGGACATGCCTCAACACAGGCCATGCATGTGGTGCATGACCATATCTCATCCGGTAAGATGCATGAATCAAGGGACATGTTTTTACCTGATACAGCAATCTCATGGATCGCCTTTACTATTTTCTTTGGAGAAAGGGGTTTTCCTGATATAAATGCCGGACAGCTCTCTTCACATCTTCCGCATGAAACACATGCCTCGATTTCAAGTATCTGTTTCCATGAAAATTCACCAACATGGTTGCTACCGGGTGCCCCTTCATATGACACGGGCCTCAGTTCTCCCCTGTTACCCTGTTTTTTAAAGATTATATTCAGAGGAGAAATAATAAGGTGCCTGAAAAAGGTAAAGGGGATCAGGGCTATCAGCAGGATAAACAAATAAAGGTGTATCCTTATCATGATCTGCATCAATAAAGGTGATGCCGGGAATATGAAAGATAAACAGTAGCCAATCGGAGAGACCCAGAGATTTTCAGGCATTACAATGCCAAGCCTTATACCTTCAATCATGAACCCGGTAATGAGAATCATTATCAGGATAAGAATGGGTAAAAGGCTTACTTTCTGGCCGATATTATCTTTTGATGTTGCGCGTCTTATAAAAATTATTATTGCGGCGGCAAGAAACAGGATACCGACAATATCAAGCAGCACAGAGATTATGCATGATAAAAGACCGGGCATTATCAGCCTGGTTTGCGCCAGTATAATGATCATGATGGGCAGCAGGCACCCCCAGAAAACTACTACATGAAGAATCCCGACAACAGGTTTTCTGAGTATGGTTTTATGGTTAAGCAGATAGGCAATAAGATATCCAGGCCCTTTCAGGCATCTTTCCGGCCTGCCTGACCTGATGATGCAGAATATTTTTACAAGGCCAATGCCCATAATAAGAATGGCAAGGGAGAGGAGCAAAAGATCTAAAGATGAAGGCATCTTAAAATTTCCCCCTTTTACCCTGTTTCCATGGGGCCTTTGTGATAAACATTACAACAAGGATTAATATAACAAGGATAAGTATCTGGGTGATTATAGAAAGACTATAATTTGGCAAACCGGAATTGCTGACAGGATGAAACCTGCCCGTCATGGCATTTTTATTATCCTTCATATGACACTTTGCACAGTCATCATCTGAAACCTTTTCATCTGTTCCATGTATTGCCATACCCTGATGGCAGCCAGTGCAGTTTACTTCATTAAACTCCCTGCTAAAATCCTGCTTTTTATGTGACCTGATCCTGATAGGTGTAAAGCCTTTCATATAATCGCTTTTACCATACTGTGCTTCATGACATCCGCTGCACGTCACCTCAAGGTGTGCCCTGTTGATTGATGAATTATCCATGCCTGCTGGCAGAATATTGTGTTTTGTATGGCATGAATAACATTCGGGCCTTGATTCTACTGTTGCTGATGCACCATGCAGATTCGCCTGCTGGTGGCACATATTGCAGTTCACCTTCTCTTTCACACCGCCAGCTTCATGTCCCTCTTGTATGTAAGGATGACATTCAGTGCATGCCATAGTGGCCCCATGAATGGAAGAGCTGTATTCTGTAACAGATATCTGGGGGATATCTTTATTTCGGCTGTTACCATGACATGAGATGCAGTCACTCATTTCATAGGCAAAAATGCCACAAGGCATAAACCATACAAAAATAATAAGTAAATAGATTTTTTTTAAACAAATATTTTTCATATCATGCAAGAGCCCTTCGTATTTCGTATCAAACTTTTTGTCTTTCACTGGAACCCTCGAACCCTTGACCCCTTGAACCCTATTTATACCCTTTCTTTAATTTCCCTTACCCTCTCAATCAAAAGAGGAATAATCTCCTTTAAATCACCCACAACGCCAAGGTCAGAAACCCTGAAGATCCTTGCCCTTGCATCTTTATTAATGGAAATTACATGTTTGGCCTTTTCCATGCCGGCGCTGTACTCATTTGCCCCGGATATACCGCAATTAATTATGAGATCAGGCACAATAGTCTTCCCTGTCTGGCCGATCTGCCTCTCAAATGGTAATAACTGCAAATCGATCACAGGTCTTGTGCCGCCAACCGATGCGCCTATCTCCTTCGCAATGTCATGGATAATATTAAATGCATCACCTTTTCCCGCACCCCTGCCCCCTGCCACAACAATACTTGCATCTTTTATTGATAGATTTTCTGGTGAAGCTTTAATCACCTTAATTACTTTAGCAGCGAGTGTGCCCTCATCAATCTCAGGGGCTATTACCTCTACATGTGTAGCTACCTGGCTCTTATAAGGGTTTACAGCACTTAATACTGATGGAAGATATGAAATGACCGGCGGATTATCTGTGTTTATTACCACCTCTTCAAAAAGATACCCGTTTGATACCGGCCTTATTGCAACAGCTCTAGCCTCTTCATCAAATCGGAAGTCCATTGCCCTTGTTACAAGGGCGCTATTCATCATTGCAGCAAGCCTGGGTGCAAGGTCTGATCTACCTTCATTATGGGCTAGAAGAATGCATGATAAGCTGCGACCATCTACATGATCAAATAACGCCCTCGCAAAAAGCTCTCCATTATACCTGTTCAGAGATTCATGGTTGATATGGATAATCCTGTCAGCGCCCCCATCTTTTAATGAGGTCATTACAGCATCTTCAGGCGTACCCATAATTACAGCAGTCACCATGCCGTTTTCGCCGCTCCTGCTTATAATACCCCTTGCCTCTGCTATCAGGCCAAAGGCCGCCTCATCAACAGCATCACCTGTGTGAGCAGCAATAATCCATATGTCTCTGTTTACTGTCAAACTTGCCTTCCTAGCCTGTGGCCATCGACAATGGCCATGTCTGTTTTTCTGGGGGCAACACAATCCCCTGCCCGGTAAAGCTCTTTAACCCTTCCTTTAAGCTCAAAATACAACTGGTCACATGAGGTACTGCCAACCGCAAGCACAATGGTGTTATACCCTGTAAAATCCATCATCTGATTTGAATATACATGAAGCCCCTTCACAACAGTGCCCTGTATCTCAAGCACAGCTATATCAGGTGTAAAGGTCACCCCCTTTTCCGCCAGCCTCTTTCTTGTGAGATAGAGATCCTGCAAGGGACCAAGGTTACCGCCAGTAAAAAGGGATGATGTGATAATATGCACCTCTCTCCCCCTGTCTGCAAGGAACTCCGCTGTGCCTGTTGCCTGATGGTGGCCGTCATTATCTATGAGCAGCACCTTTTTTCCAACCTCAACCTCTTCCTTTAATACCTGCACAGTATTTACAACATCGGTGGAGGAGTATTCACCGGGGAAAGGATGATTCTTTGGCACTGAACCGGTTGCAATAATTACAGCATCAGGCGATTCAGCTAGTACTGTTTCTGCGGTCGCCTCTGTTCCAAGCCTTATATCTATATCAAGTTTATTAACCTGGCTCAGTAACCATCTTGTAACGCCCGTAATCTCCTGTCTCCCTGCTGCCCTTCCTGCTATAAGATTCTGGCCGCCGGGCTCCTCATTCTTTTCAAAGAGTAAAACCCTGTGTTTACGCAGGGCAGCAGTACGCGCAGCCTCAAGGCCCGCTGGCCCTGCCCCGACAATGACCACCTTTTTCTGTGATTTGCATGGTGTCATTTTACCGATACCTATATGCTCTTCGTAGCCCACCGCAGGATTCTGGACGCACCCGAGTGTGTAACCAAGCCCCATACGGGCAATGCACCCCTGATTGCATGCAATACACTGTCTTATATCCTCGGTTCTCCCCTCCATTGCCTTGTTTGGAAACTCCGGGTCACAAATGAGCGCCCTTACCATACCAATCATGTCAGCATGGCCATCTGCGAGGATATTCTCTGCAAGGTGAGGGTCATTTATCCTGTTGGTACAGAATACCGGGAGGTCAATTACAGAGCGTATAGCCGATGCAAGGGGCACAGTATAGGCCAGCGGTGTATGCATGGAACCTTCAACAAGGAAAAGATTGTGAAAAGTGCCGAGGCTCAGGTTCATAAAGTCTAGCTGGCCTGTTTTCTCAACACGCACAGCAATCCTCTTTGCATCCTCAAGGGTGATCCCTCCCCTGGGGTGCATCTCGTCTGCATTAAGTCTTATGCCAAGGGTAAAGCCCTCACCAACCGCCCTTCTTACAGAATCTATCACCTCAAGACAGAATCTCATGCGGTTTTCAAGGCTTCCTCCATATTCATCCTCCCTGTGATTGGTTGCATGGGACAAGAACTGCCTGACAAGGGAGCTGTGGCCCAGTTGAAGCTCTATTCCATCAAAGCCCCCCTCGACAGCGTAGATGGCGCTTCTTGCATAATACTCACAGCACTCCCTGATATCCTCTACCTCCATCTCCTTGCATGTCTCCCTGAAAAGGGGGTCAGCCCCTGGAGATGGCCCCCAGACAGGAAGCCTTGATATGGTGCCATCTGCCTGCATCCCGTTGTGGTTAAGCTGCGCAAATATCTTTGTGTCATACTGGTGAATAGCGTAGGTCAGCCTTTTATAGCCATGCACCACCTCAGGCGCAAATGCATCCACAAGCTTGTCATAGGCATGATCGGAGGGGTGAACTGTGAGTTCCTCGGTTGTAATAAGACCGCAGCCCCCCTTTGCCCTTTCAGTATAATAAAAAATGTGTCTGTCGCTTATCCGCTGATCTTCGCCAAAATTGGTCATGTGTGCGGCAAAATGAATGCGGTTTGGGACAACTACGCTACCGATCTTGAGTGGGCTGAAAAGATACCTGAATTCACTCATATCAATTCCCCAACTCTTCTCGCCTCAAGAAAGGCCATGTCAATACCCCTTGGGGCAACACAGTCACCGACCCGGTAAAGCTCATTAACCTTTCCTTTAAGACCCATGTATAATTTATCATCTGCCCTGTTTCCCATATCGAGTATTATTGTGTCATATCCCTCAAGTATTACAGGCCTGTTGGTATAGATATCTGTAAATCTTGCTTTTAATGAATTGATCTCTTCTATACGCAGGTCAGATGTAAATATAACCCCCTTCTGTAATAGCCGCTGTCTTGTAGTGGAGAGATCACCGAGTGGAGAAAGTTCTATACCGATAAAGAGATCGCTGGTAACCATGTGCACACTTTTCCCCAGGTCAGCAAGGTACTCAACAGTAGCAGCCGCATGATGCCCGCCGTTTTCATCTATAAAGAGTATTTTTTCTTTAATTGGGTATGAGCCCTGAAGTACCTCCCAAACATTCAGAACATGGGGCGGGCCATACTCACCAGGCACAGGCTTAACACGGGGGTAGCTCCCTGTTGCCACAATAACAACATCAGGGTTTTCCTTTAACATCATCTCAGTTGTTGCTTCGATTCCGGTAATAATAGGGGTTTCAAGTTTTTCTGTCATTCGCATGAGATATGTAACAATCGCCCCCATGCCCTGGCGCTTTGGTCTCTTTTTAATAAGGTTTATCTGACCCCCCAGCTGATCTGCCTTTTCAAATATCTTTACAGCATGACCCCTTTCGGCTGCTGTCCTCGCTGCCTCAAGCCCTGCAGGCCCCGCTCCTATTACAATAACCCTTTTTCGTATAAACTTTTTTACTGGCGCAACAGGTTTTGGATTTCCTTCAAATCCCACCTCAGGGTTCTGTATACAGCCGATCCGCTTTTTATTGTTAACCCTGCCTATGCACCCCTTGTTATCCCTTACACAGTATCGTATATCTTTAATTCGGCCTTCCTTTGCCTTTATGATCATGTCCGGGTCGCATATGAGGTTCCTGATAAAACCCACTGCATCTGCCTGCCCCTTTTCAAGGATCTCCTCTGCCATCATGGGGGAACTTATCTGGTGGCTTGCAATTACAGGTATCTTAACATTCGCCTTCAGAAGTTCAGCGGCATCGATTGAGAAACCGGGCGGTGTATGCATGGATGCCATGGATAGGTAAAGGCTGTAATAAGTGCCTACTGTTGTATTTATATATGAGGCAAGACCCTTCTCCTCAAATGTTTTAGCGAACTGTTTTGACTCTTCAGGTGTAATAGCCCCCCAGAACTTTTCATCAACACAAAGCCTTACACCGATGGCAAAATCCTCTCCAGCTGCCGACTTTACCTTTTCAAGCAGCTCAATGGCAAAACGCATCCTGTTTTGTAGACTCCCGCCATATTCATCTTCACGATGATTTGTAAGTGGAGAGAGAAACTGCCTTATGAGTGATTCTGCGCCCATGTCTATCTCAACACCATCGAAGCCTGCATCCCTTGCAATCACCGCTGCATTTGTAAAGGAGTCTATTACCTCGTGGATGTCCTCAATCTCCATGGGTTTTGATACCTCTCCGAAGCTGATATCGGAATTTGCCGACGGCCCCCACACCTCTTTTCTTGTTATGGCGCCGCTGCTCTGAAACCCGTGATGAATAAGCTGAGCAAAGATGCGTGAATCATGTGAATGGATTGAGTCTGTAAATTTTTTAAATTGGCTGATTACTGAAGGCTCATAGAAATTAATGAGAGATCCCCAGGGCCTGTTATCAGGATGGATACAGAGTTCACCCAAAATAATCAGGCCGCATCTCCCCTTTGCCCTTCTTGTATAATACGCTGTGTGTTTTTCGTTGACCTCCCCGCGTTTTGAAAAATTGGTACGATGTGCAAGAAAAATGGCCCTGTTGGAGAGAGTAATATTATTGATTTGAATGGGTTTGAATAGATGGTCAAACATGCTTAATCATGCCTTTGCGGCACGCCCTGTGCCGATTTTTAGATTAACAAGACATTCAGGGTCAGGCATGTTTATATCATTATAGGTGTGATAGGCCATTGCAGGGCACCCCCCGCGGCATACCTCAAACCGGTAGCATTCAACACATGATTTTATATTAATATTCCTGAACTGCTTGAACACCTGAGAATTGTCCCATATATCCCTGAATGACTCACTCCTAACATTACCTGAAAAAAAAGGGGGCTCCTGCAGAAAGGCGCATGGATACACATTTCCATCAGGAGAGACACAGCAGGTCATCTTGGCTGCCCCGCACATGTCAAGCCCCTTCTCCCTCCTGTGATCCGAAGTGAGGCAGAAGAAGGAATCACCTGTCTTCACAAGATCATGACCTTCAAGCCATTCTGCAAAGTATTCAAGCTGTTCGGCTGTGGGGCCTAAATCGGCCTTACTGGCCTTTCCCCTGCCGGAAGGCCTGAAACGTGAAACCCTCAGTTCTGAGCCATATTTCCCTGCCATATCCCGAAGGCTTTCAAGCTGCTTAAAGTTAGTGCGTGTGAGGACCGTATTGATGCTGAACTTTACATTGTTGGCCGTGAGGGTTTCAATTGCGTTAATAATCTTTCTGTATGTGCCTTTTCCGCGGATATTATCGTTTGTCGCCTCATCAACGCCGTCCAGGCTGACCTGAAGATAAAGCATCTCCATTTTCGCAAGCCGTATGGCGATACTGCTATCAATTAGTGTGCCGTTTGTGCTCACACATGTCACAAGCCCCTTTTTATGGCTGTAATCAAGAAGATCAAGAAAATCCTCCCTGATAAAGGGCTCGCCGCCACCGATATTCACCTGAAACACCTTAAGGGTTGATAGCTCATCAATGAGACTTGTGCATTCAGATGTGGTCAATTCATTTTTTGAGCGATCACCAGAACCGGAAAGGCAGTGAACACATTGCAGGTTGCATTTAAGTGTAATCTCCCATGTAACATTCACAGGGGCACGAAGCCCCTTTTTTGCCATTTCAGCGCTCAATGATCACCCCTTTGTGAGACAACTGTCCAAGGATTTTTTCCAGCTCTGAGAACTTTGCTGCATCAGCATCGTTTATGCTGTTATGTATCATCCATTCGTCAAGGGTCATAACCCCTTCAAAAAACTCAGGGGTTAAAAGATCGCCAGAGGAAATAAAATAGAGCCTGGGGCCATTCATCCTGTAAAAAAGAAGGCCGAAATCTTCCTGCCTGACCTGTGATCCTCTGGCGAGTTTGTACTTAGTGTTCATAATCTTAAACCTGGGATAGGTGACATGTATTGTGTCACACAAAGCCGCAAAGACACAAAGGTTAAAAAAATAAACCCCTTTTCTTTGTGGCTTCGTGTCTTTGTGTGAATCCTTATTTTTAAATCCCCGTGCTCCATGGGTCGAAATTCACTCCCCACCGATAGCTCGTACAAGTATTCGTATGGTGAGGTTTTATACCCCACGAGATTATATAAGTTATAAAAATTACTCTACACCCATATAAATTTATTTTATGGATGTAGAGATAAACCGGTTAATATACCCCGCAGATACCGTCTATTGCCATCTCCTCAATCTTGATCTCCTGGGTTTTGAAGATATCATCTTCGCTTGTCTTTAAGCTGTCAGTATTGATAGTCTCAGAAATATCAACTGCTTTCTTTTCCTGTTCTTTCATTTTTATAAAACCTCAATATAAGTAAACTATATTAGTAGCATAGATTAAGGGCCTTAACTTATCAATGCAAATCCTGGCCCAACTATCTTACTTGATCTTTTCCTTTATCCTTGTATCCACCTTTTTTCCTGTAACCGGGTGTACATAGTGAAAGGGCGGGATATAGACATTCGGGTAATCCCCGAATACCTCAGTTGGAGGCAGGTCAGGCGGACAGTTCGGGTCGGGCTTCGGGATAAAATTCTCATATTCCTTGCCCCACCCTTTATCAAAGGGCGTCATAAAGGTTGTATATACATGCATGGACTTGGCCTTCCATATGCCATCTTCCTTTACATAGGTATTTTCATATGTGCCCTCAGCCCAGAATGCCTTCTCTTTCCATTTTCCTACCTGGGCGAACATGCGCCACCTGCCCTTTGCTGTCTTTCCGCCCGGATCAATGGTTACTATCCCCTGGAGGTTCATGTGGTTCATGAGAAGCCCGTACTGTATCCCATTCTGGCTGTCAGGCATAAGGTCCATCAACCTCCTTATGTTCTTTTTGCCTATGTAAACGCCTCTCTGGGCAAGCTCAAGAGAACCGTCCTCAGCAAAACAATCAACAAGTTCATCCCACATCATTTTATCCAGATAATAGCCGTATGCCCTCTGGAGTTTTTTAATGGCCTCTATATCTTCAAGCGCCTGTACCTTCTGTTCAAGCGCCTCCACCTTTGCTGCCAGCCTGGCTATCAATTCGGAATTTTCCATATTATTCTCCTCTTCCCTGTACCCCTGCCCGCCATAGCTTTATGCGACGGTGGGTGCGCCTTGAACCTTGCGCCTAGCTTTTATTTATACTCGTAAAAACCCTTTCCTGTCTTTCTCCCATGCCACCCTGCAATAACCATCTGCTTCATCAGTGTTGGAGGAAGGTATTGGGGATCTTTTATCTCTTCATAGATAGTCATGGCGCCACGATACACAGTATCTATCCCGATCAGGTCAAGAAGTGTGAGTGGTCCCATCGGGTGTCGCAGCCCCTGTGTAATAAGTGTATCAATATCCTCCTTTGTGCCAACACCCGCCTCTACCATACGCACCGCATTTAAAAGGAATGGTGTCAGTATTCTGTTTGAAAGGAAACCCGGCACATCCTTTGACACAACCATTGTCTTATCTATTGAATCTAAGAATTTTCTGGTGATATTTGTTGTCTCTTCGGTTGTAGAGATGGCATTAATGACCTCAACAACCTTCATGAGAGGCACAGGGTTTGAGAAGTGTGTGCCTATTATCTTATCGGGCCTGTTGGTTGCAGCAGCAATATTGATAACGCTTATGGTTGATGTGTTAGATGCAAGGATGGTGTGCGGCGGACATACCTTATCAAGTTTCTTAAACACATCCTGCTTTATAGCGAGGTCTTCGATAACCGCCTCAACAACATAATCCACATCCTTGAAATCATCCAGTGTAAGTGTCCCCTTGATCCTTGCCTGGATCGCCTTTTTTTCATCAGCGGTGATCCTCTCCTTTTCCACTGACCTTTCAAGTACCTTGTCTATTGTGGCAAGACCTTTATCCAGATATTCCCTCTTGGTATCCATCACTATTACATCATACCCAGACTGCGCGCATACCTGAGCGATCCCGCAACCCATAATACCGCAACCGACTATTCCTACTTTTTTAATCTCCATTTTTCCCTCCACACAATTTAACATTTAAAAATATTTTACACAGGCCATCAGGTCTACGGTCTGAGGTTTGCGGTCTGAGGAATACCAAACCCACCGCAAACCGAATACCGTAAACCGTAAACCTATTTCTTGAGTATCGTTACCGCACAGGCAGCATTATCATCCATTGTCCATCCGCCTGCATTTTCAACAAGCCCAACCTTCGGGTCATTTGTTACCTGTCTCTTTCCAGCCTCACCCCTCATCTGGGTAACAACCTCATACACCTGGGCCAGCCCTGTCGCGGATATCGGGTGACCCTTTGCAGCAAGACCACCGCTCGGGTTAACAGGCAGCCTGCCTGTCAGTGTGGTGTGCCCCTCATCTATCATCATACCTGCCTCACCCGGTTTACATAAGTGCAGCTCTTCATACATCCTCAGTTCTGCCGGTGACATGGCATCATGCACCTCAACCACCTGAACATCTTCAGGGCCTATGCCAGCCTTTTCATATGCCTTTAAGGCTGCCCTTGTGGTTATCTCTTCATGAGGCTCGCCCGGTATATTATATGTACCTGATACAAGCTCACATGCGGCTATCTGGATAGGGTGCTTTTTAGTGATCTTTTTAGCGATATCGCTGCTGCATACGATTGCCGCTGCCGCGCCATCAGCCATTGTGGAACACATAAACTGTGTCAGGGGCTCTGCTACAACGCGAGACTCAAGAATCTGCTCAACTGTCATGGCCTTCTGGAACTGGGCATAGGGGTTAAGTGAGCCGTTATACTTATTCTTTGCCGCAACCTTTGCAAAGTGCAGCTTGGTAGCGCCCGATGCTGCCATCCATTTTTTAAGCTGAAGCGCATAGAGGGCAACAAACATGAAACCGAATTTTGCATATATGGTGCCTGCAGCCATTGTCTGGGCAGACTTTGCAGAGTCTCCGCAGAAGAGCTTTTCAACACCCACTGCAAGCGCTACATCCGCATTTCCTGATGCGACCTCCATATAGGCTCCCCTTAATGAGGTAGAGCCGCCCGTACATGCATTTTCCACATTAATAACAGGTATCCCGAAGATACCCGCAGATGTCAGGACATGCTGGCCTATTGTCCCCTTGAGTTCAGTGAGCTGCTGACCCACTGCATTTGCAACGTATGCAACCTCAATATCTTTTACAGCAACACCGGCATCATTAAGGGCTGTCCATACCGCCTCACGGCCAAGGTCTTTCATGTCACGATCTTCAAACTTGCCAAAACGGGTCATCCCGACCCCAATTATTGATACATCTCTCATGATCTCCTCCTTATTAGGCTGCCGGTTTAAATTGATAACTGATCAGCTCATTACCCTCTTCGTCATCCCTTATCTTGTCTATGACCATCTCCATCTTCATACCAAGTTTAAGGGAACCTTCCACTGGTTCACAACCGGTGATCAGGCTCCACATCTTGGGGCCATTATCAAGGTTGATATATGCCTGGATAGAGGGCTGTGCGAAACCCGGCAAAGCCGCCTGAACAATGCTGTAACTGTCTAGAGTTCCCTTGCCTTCAAACAGGGTCTCCTCCATAGTCTCCTGGATCTGACACCTGGGGCAGACCGGGGTTTTTGGAAATGCTGTAAGACCGCATTTTTTGCATTTGTTTCCGATCAGGTACGATTTCCCGGTTCCGGGAGCCGCCTCTATAAATAGTCCTTCCTGTACTGGTATGCGTTTTTTGTCCATATTGTTCTCCGTTTAAGTTTGGATTAATATTCTATAACATCGTAGAGACAGGTTTGAAACCTGTTTCTACAAAACCCGTCCCTATAGATCTATAAGCCTCCGGTATAAATCACATCATCCTTTTCAAGTCTTTCTATCTCCTCTTTACTGTATCCTGTTTCCTCAAGGATTTTAACCGCATCCTCTCCACGTTTCGGGGCGAACTTTCTTATACTCCCCGGTGTGGCAGAGAGCTTGACAGGTATGCCTGCCTGCTTCACCTTGCCCAGAATAGGATGCTCCAGATCAACTATCATATCCCTGTGTCTGATCTGCGGATCATCAGCGAGTTCATCAAAATCCATGACCCTGCTAACGGCAATGTCAGATTTTATAAGTATTTCAAACCACTCATCCCTCGTCTTTTCAAGAAACCTTTGTGTAAATACTTCGGTAACCTCTCCATATTTTTCAACCACGCCCTGATGAGAGATCATATCTTCACAGCCAAGGGCCTTGCACAGATTCACATAAAACCACGGCTCCGAACAGCCCAGGCTCAGCATTTTACAATCCTTAGTTTTATAAAGATTGTAAAATGGTACTGTGCCGGTACTTACCATATCTGCCTCATCAGGCATCTTTTTGTTCATGGAATAAGCCGCAAAGTATGGGCCAAGCTGGGCTATTACACCATCTGTAATGGATATATCCACAAACTGACCTTCACCTGTTTTATCCCTTGCGATCACTGCGGCAAGTATGCCTATAACAGCCTGCATGCCACCGCCTGCAATATCGCCGATTAGATTACCGGGAAGCCTGGGTTCCTTTAAAATACTGAGATACCCTGCCTGCGATATATAGTTCACATCATGTCCTGGCAAAAATCTGTAGGGGCCATCCTGGCCATAACCTGTTATTGCACAGTAGATGATCCTCTTGTTTATCTCTTTAAGCTTTTCATAACCTATGCCAAGCCTGTCAGTAACGCCTGGTCTGAACCCCTCAACAACAATATCCGCCATTTTTGCAAGCCTGTGAAAGATCTCCCGCCCCGCATCACTTTTAAGGTTTATGCCTATGCTTCTCTTATTCCTGTTTGAGGGGTCAAATGGAGAATCAGGAGGGGCAAATTCTTTCACCTCCGGCATCCCCTTGCCTTTACCATCATCGGCGCGTCTTCCGGTTGGCCTGCCCGCCTCTTCTATCTTTATGATATCCGCCCCCATATCGCCCAGGATACCTGTACAGAAGGGCCCTGGCGCAAACCTGCTGAGGTCGAGGACCGTTAAGCCGGATAAAGCCTGTAGATTTTCTTTATTATTTGACTGCATATTTTATTCCAAATATTTTACCAATAATTATCCGGCGCAAGGCACAGGGCTCAAGGCGCAAGAAAAATTGTTTTTGTCTTTCCCTGCGCCCTGCGCCTTGCACCTTGCGCCTCTCTTTTATCTCCCCGTAAACTCCGGCTTCCTCTTTTCACCAAATGCCTTGAGCGCCTCATCATGATCCTCTGATGTATCATTAACTATTGCAGAAAGCATTGCAGCCTCAAGTCTTACATCAGCATCAGACATGATGGATTTATTGATATATGATTTTGTAAGCCTCATGGCGGTGGGGCTCTTGTCTGCGAGTTCTGCTGCCATCTCATTAACCGCCTTTTCAAATTCACCCGCAGGCACAGCGCGGTTAACCAGCCCTATTCTCTCTGCCTCTTTCCCTGATATCCATTTACCTGTAAGAAGGAGCTCCTTTGCCCTTCTTATGCCGATTAAAAGAGGCAGCCTGTAAGGTGTCCCGCCAGCGCCGAACATCCCCACCTTCATATGCTGGTCGCCTATCATGGCATCTTCCACGGCAACCGCAAGGTCACATGCAAGAAGGATCTCAAAACCGCCTGCCAGCGCAAGGCCATTGATCGCAGCAATAACCGGTTTTGAAAGATTTTCTATCTTTACAAGCAGTTCCTTGCCGACTGTAAGAAAGTCTGTCTGTGACTTCAGGTTGGTCAGCTCCTTCGCAGCAAACTTGAGGTCAACCCCTGCACAGAAGGCCCTGCCGTTTCCGGTGATAATAAGAACCCTTACATTATTATCCCTGTCAGCCTCATCAAGAGCCTCGGTGATCTCCCTGAAGGTGATGCCGGTCATGGCATTAAGTTTATCCGGTCTGTTAAAGGTCAGCTTTGCTACATGATCCTTTACCTCGTAAATAACAGTTTCATATTTTGACATATTTCCCTCCGTTTAAAGAGTTTTATTTTAAGTTCAACGTTCGAAGTTGGATGTTGGAAGTTCATCTTTTAACCCTGCGCCCAGCCTTTATTCGTACATCCTCGCCACCACATCCCTGTACCGCTCAGTAATAATATTTCTTTTGATCTTGAATGTGGGTGTTACCTCTTCACGCTCCTGGCTGAATTCATCCTTCAGGATGATAAACCTCTTTATCTGCTCGACCTTGGCAACCTCCCTGTTCTGATAATCTACCTCTTTTTGTATAAGATCAATAATCTCTTTTTTTGTAATCAGGTCACTATAATCCCTGAATAAAATATTATTCTTCTGGGCGTATCTTTTCACCTCATCCTGGTTAAGGGTAAGGAGGGCAACAAGATAATCCTTTCCTTCGCCGAACACCACTGCCTGACTGATAAAGGGGCTAAGTTTTAGAATATTTTCAATATAGGATGGGGATACATTTTTACCGCCCGAGGTAATAAGTATCTCCTTTTTTCTGCCTGTTATCCTGAGAAAGCCATCTTCATCAAAGGCGCCTATGTCTCCTGTGTTGAGCCAACCGCCTTCATAGAGTTCCTCAGTAGCCTTGGGATTGTTCCAGTACCCCGGTGTGCTGAGCCAGCCCCTTGCTACAATCTCTCCATCATTCTTGACCTTTACCTCTATACCGTCAAGTGGCTTTCCAACCGTACCGAACTTGAAAACACCCGGCCTGTTAATCGCGAGCTGACCACACCCCTCGGTGAGACCGTATCCTTCATAAAGGGGTACCCCGCATGCCCTAAAAAAATTGAGCATCTCGGCAGTCATGGGTGCGCCTCCTACCCCGCCGTACCTGAGCTTTCTGCCAACCTTTTCACGCACATCGTTTATGAAGAGTCTCTTTGCAAGGGCATATGAAAGAGATGTAATAAAATCCGGAGAGGTTCCCTTTACATTCCATGTATCATCATTGTATCTGGCCCCAGCCTTCAGGCACCATTTAATGATCCTTTTCCTGAATGGGGATGCCTTTTCTATCTCTGCCGAGATATTGTTATAATGTTTTTCGAAAAATCTGGGGGTGGTAAAAAAGAAGGTCGGGTTCATCTCGCGCACATTGTCAAAGAGCTGCCGCATCCCTTCTGCGTATACCTGCTCAATGCCAAAAGTTATGTGGAACCAGTGACCGTTCCTGAGTTCAAGTGCATGGGCCATTGGCAGAAAAGAGAGGCCCCGGTCTGTTTCATCTACAGGGAAAAACTTGGTGTATTCTCTCAGGTTCATGAGAATACCGCGGTTCGTATCCATAACACCCTTTGGCGGCCCTGTAGTGCCTGATGTATAGATAATGGCTGTTACATCCTCAGGCTTTACATCATGCAGCCTTTCAAGATATTCCCTGTCGCCATACTTCTCATATTCCACCTTACCAAGGGCATAGAGGGCAGATAGGCTAATTATTCTCTGATCTTCCACAGGAGAAAAGCCATCAAATACTATTATCTTTTCTATATGAGGGCAGATCTCTGCTGCCTTCAATATCTTTTCGCACTGTGCCCTGTTCTCTGCAAAAATTATCTTTGCCCCTGAATCATTGATTACATGGGCGCACTCCTTCGGGCTGTTTGTCTGATAGATCCCGGCAAAAATAGCGCCTGCATTGGCAATGGCGGTCACTGTATATGCATAATCCGGCCTTGTTTCAGAGATCACAGAAATGCGGTCGCCTTTTTTTACCCCAAGCTTCATAAGACCCATAGAAAGGTTTCTGACCTTTTCACCGACCTCTGCCCATGAAACGTTCTGCCACTTATCATCCTTTTTGCATATCAGAAATGTCCTGTCTTTGAGTCTGTTAAGCTGCTCGTAAAAGACCTTTGGTAGAGTCCACTGTTCCATATAATATCCTTATAAATTTAACTGTTCTTCAACCCATTAATAAAAAAGGTGTACATCTCCTCTGCAAGCTCATCAGGCGATACTGCGCCCTTGGGCTCATACCACTGTATTATCCAGTTGAGCATGCCAAGGAGGGTAAAGGTAATAACATTAATATTCCTCTTCGAATCATGCCTTTCCATGATTTCCTGAAGGATATCCTTTATAACAGCAATATATTCACGCTGTTTCTGTTTGAACTTATGATAATACTCGTCTTCAAGAGAGTGCGCCTCATAAACAAGCACCCTCATCCTGGCCGGGTATTTGATAAATGATTCTATGTGATTCGTTATTATGCAAAGCAGCTTTTCTTCAGGGTTTTTAAGGGCAGACAACTCATTGAATAGATACCTGTTGGTGCTCTCCATAAAATCATAGATCATATCAAAGAGCATCTCCTGTTTGTTGGTAAAATGATAATAAAGACCAGGCTTACTGATATTGAGGGCATTTGAGATATCCCTGATGGATGTCTTCTCATAACCGTTCACATAAAACAGCTCAGCTATCTCCTGAAGAATCTGCTCTTTTTTATTCATTTCCCATTCCCGTTGAAACCGGCTTAATTTTTCATGAAAATCAACTTTACCGAACGTTCGGTTTATAGTTGATGAATAACTTGATGTCAAGAGTTTTAGGTTTTTCGGTCCCTGTTTTTATTCTGAAATGGCTATTACCGAATCCTATATCATATTATGATTTATTAAGGACTGAGTTCGAATCTGCCATGTAGCGTGCATGAACAAGTGACACAGCCCGCCGTCGTTAAAACTTTGGCGGGACAAGCCCTTTTAACAAGGAGGGCACGCTACTGCGTGCCCACTCGGATATGATTTTGCCTGTAATCTATCGCTGATTATAAAACCAGCAAAATAAATTACAGGTTAACAATTCTTACTTAACAAGTATTATCTCGCCCAGATTATAATCCTTATCGGTTTTGATATTGATGGTCTGGGTCTTATAGCCCTTTGCCTCTATGGTGATGGTGAAGGATTTGTCTGCTGGAAGAGACTTGAACTCAAAGTC
>JAAZBV010000050.1 GCA_012513605.1 Desulfatiglans sp.
ACAATCACCCAAAGGGTGTGGAAAAACATATTTTCATAATTGGAGTGTCTTATTTCAGTTTTAAATTTATCCATTTTCTTCAGGACTGCCATAATAAAAAAATATCTAATCTCAGCTTTTTAACCTTTTTGAACTACATTTTATTCTTCCCAAACTTTTTTAGCGGACCGATAAACAGGTACAACTCATTCTCAGGTAATTTGAATGATAAGCAATCGATTAAGTTCTCAGACTATCCGGAGGGTGGTAAACGAATTATAAACGGTCTGTTTAAAAAGGTTGTCCTTGCAAATAACCTGTTGCCTTTTTCCATAGTTGCCCTTGATTTAACAGACCCTTCTTTGACTCCGCTAAAAGCGATTTTAGGTATTTATGCCTATATGCTTTATGCCTATTTTGATTTTTCAGGTTATTCAGATATGGCGATAGGCGGTGGAAAAATGGTAGGCATAGATTTGCCTGAAAATTTTAATTACCCATTTTTCAAACGAAATCTCCAGCAATTCTGGGCAAATTGGCACATGTCTCTTACGCAGTGGCTGACTGATTATATATACTGGCCTCTTGTGCGGAAGATGCGCCATGTTCCTAGCCTACGGAAACTACCCGTAACAAATTCAAATATCTGTATTATTATTACTTTCATGGTCTGTGGAATCTGGCATGGTGATGGAATACACTTTTTTCTATGGGGGAGTTACCATGGTATTGGTTTGGCATTATTAAATGTTTATACGTATATTGAAAAAAAATATTTTAAGAAGGAATGGATTTACTTTATTAACAGAACAAAATTAGGTTATTCAATTAGTACCCTAATAACTTTTCAGTATGCAGCATTCGGGTTTCTGCTTTTTGGTTATAATATTGAACAATTAAAAATGTTTTTTGGAATTTTTATATAAGTCTTTTAACCTGTTAAGATGGTAAATTATAAAATAAAAAAAATTAGCCTCTTGATTGTGATAATAACTCTGGACTGCCTCATTGCTGCCGGTTTCGCAGAAGTATGGATCAGGTTATTTATCCCAACCAGAAATATATGCTATTTGACAGATAAAGATATCGGTGTACGGTTTTGCCCCAACCAGAAAACATGGGGTCATGTGGAAAAAAATTATAAAAATGAATTCATAACCAATAGCCTTGGCTTTCATGATATCGAACGGGAGATAGCTAAGCCAGAAAATACATATCGAATTCATATTTATGGGGATTCAATGGTTCAGGGAAAAGCCCTTAAAATTGAAGATACTTTATCGAGCTTAGTGGAAAGGTATTTTAACTCACAAAGCTTAAATAAAAAATATGAAGTGGTAAATATGGCATCTGGAGATGATTCAACAAGTAATCAAATTCGGACGTATGAAGTCATAGGGACAAAATTCAAACCGGACCTTGTAGTATGCTATTTCATGAATAATGATTTTTTTGATAATGTTCAATCACTGCACATTAAAGAATATTCTCCTTACCATAAAATCGGAGAGAATGATAAACTTGTATACATCCCCCCAGTCCCCAAGAATCATGATTCTTTATGGGAAAGATTTAAGCAGAGTTCGCTTCTCTACCGCTTAATAACGAATAAACTGTTTGAGAGCAGGTTTTATAACGATTTAAATGTTCTGAAAGCGGATATCCTTAGCTATCTGAAACATAGCCGAAATAATGGTGATTCAAACGAAGCTTTAAATTACGATGAAATGGTCAGAACCACAATCGCCAATGAAGCCTGGCCTCTAACCTTAAGACTGGTAAAATATTTTAAGGAACAGGTTGAAGGAAATGGTTCTAAATTTCTTTTGGTAGACGGGTCTGGTTTTGAAAACAATCCTGTAGGAAAAACATACTCAAATAAAGACCTGGAAGAGTATTGTTTTGAAAATGAAATTGATTACATTCATGTGTATGAGAAATACAATGAGATATTTTCACACAAAGACCGCGGAAAATATCTGCTTAATGACAACCACCCCACGCCTTATGCAAACAGGGAAATAGCCCTGTTCTTTGCAGAAAAGCTGGAAAAATTTTTAATGAACAACAATAAGAAAATTTCGATGAAAATAAACCAGTAAAAGAGATAGGTGAACGTAAATGATGGAAAAGGAAACCCATGAGAAAATAAAAAATATGATCAAGCTACATGCTTTAATATTTATTTATATTATACAGATACTATTTATTATTATGTATACTGAACCAGAAATTCAACCTTTTGTATATGTTAGATTTTAATAAACGGATGACACACTCTAAACTAAATATCCTGATAACCGTTGACCTTGAAGACTGGTTTCAGGTTGAAAATTTCAAACAATATATCCCTTTTTCATCATGGTCTGAGCGAAAATTAAGGGTAGAAAAAAATGCTCACATGCTTCTTGATCTTTTTGATTCAAGTGAAACCAGTGGAAAAATAGAAATTAGTAGACTGAATTATGCAGATATAAACTCGAATCAACATCCGGTTATCAACAATGACCACCAAGCATCGTTTATCAAGCCTTCGGTATCAAATAAAATTAGAGCTACTTTCTTTATTTTAGGCTGGATAGCTGATCGCCTGCCGCAGCTCGTACAGGAAATAGAACGCAGGGGTCATGAGGTTGCTTCCCATGGCTACAGACATGATCTATGCACCAGCCAAACTAAGCTTGATTTGCAGAATGATCTCATTAAGAGCAAGCATATATTAGAAGATCTAACAGGGAAAGCCGTACTGGGATATCGCGCTCCCAGCTTTGTAATAAATCAAGATATGTTGAAGATTATTCAGGGATGCGGATTTCTGTATGACTCAAGTTACAATTCGTTCACACTGCATGACAGATATGGTCATATTGATATCCCAAAAGATCAAAATAAAAGGTTAGCTTTTGAATTAATCGATAATTTTTATGAAATCCCGGTCAGTAATCTGATCGTTGCTAATCAGGTCCTACCATGGGGTGGAGGCGGGTATTTCAGGCTAATACCATTTTTTATATATAGTTTAGGTGTAAAGCTTAATCTTAAAAAAAATGATGGATTTGTTTTTTATATTCATCCATGGGAATTAGATCCTGAACAACCCCGTGTAAAGGAAGCGGCACCTTTCTTAAGGTTCAGGCATTATACTAATTTGAAAAAAACAGAAACTAAACTTAAAAAATTTATTAATGCTTTCAATGAGTGCAATTTCATCACCTGTCAACAATATATTCATTATAATAGTAAGCAATAATATAAGTAACATTATTTCATAATATCGAATCTCAAATATTGTTTTTTCAAATCTCAAATGACCCTTACTATTAAAAAAATGGAAGCCACTGACAGGATACTTTGGGATGAGTATGTTATTAATCACCCTCAGGCAACACTGTACCATTTATCAAACTGGAAAGATATAATAGAGGGTGTATATGGGCATAAAACTTTTTATTTGATAGCAATGGATAGCTCAAAGATCAAGAATGGAAAATCAGAACAAAAATCGAAATTTTATAATAATAATTCCAATATAGCAGGTATTCTACCTCTTACACATCTTAACAGTATAATATTCAATAACAGTCTTATATCAATACCTTTCTTCGATCTTGGCGGGGTATTGGCAGATAATGAAGATATAGAAAAAGAACTGATTCTTGAAGCAGTAAATATTGGACAGGAATTAAAGGTTGATAATATAGAATTGCGACACACAAAGCCTCTGAATTTTATCCAGGATTTAAGATTAAAAAATCAAAATTTAGGCTATGAGACTCGTGCCCACAAAGTGCGTATGCTGCTTCAATTACCTGATTCATCAGGTGAACTGATGAAATCATTTAAATCCAAGTTAAGAAGCCAAATAAATAAACCTGTTAAGGAAGGTTTAAAAAGCAAGACAGGTGGTATTGAACTGCTTGATGATTTTTATCAGGTTTTTACTGTAAATATGAGAGATCTTGGATCCCCGGTTCATTCCAAAAAGATACTGGAAAAGGTCCTGGTAGAATTTTCGGAAAGTGCCAGAATGGTAATAGTATATAAGGGTACCCTTCCTCTTGCTGGAAGCATAATCATCGGATTTAATAAAATCCTGGAAAATCCCTGGGCATCATCTCTCAGAGACTACAGCCGGTTGAGCCCCAATATGCTTCTTTATTGGACAATGCTGGAATATGCCTGTGATAATGAATTTGAAATTTTTGATTTCGGGAGGTCATCACCTGATGAGGGCACCTATAGATTTAAAGAGCAGTGGGGGGCTACTCCAACCCCTCTAAGCTGGCAATATATCTATTTAAATGGTGGTCCACAGAATGAAGACAAAGATGAAAAAAGTAAATTCGATGCAGCCATCAGATACTGGCAAAAACTGCCTGTCTGGGTGACCAGGATTATTGGTCCAATGATCAGGAAGAATATAGGATTATAAAAAAATGTGTGGAATAGCCGGCAAATATAATATCAAAACGGGCATGTCTGTACCTCATGAACTTATTGAAAAGATGTGTGATAAAATAGAGTACAGGGGGCCTGATGATAAAGGAGTATACACAGCAGGACCTGTTGGGTTGGGTCACAGAAGATTAAGTATCCTGGATCTTTCCGACCTAGGTCATCAGCCTATGTGCTCAGAAGATAAAACAATATGGATAACCTTTAATGGGGAAATTTATAATTTTTTAGAACTAAGAAAAAAACTGATTGAGAAGGGATATACTTTCAGAAGTAACTGTGACACAGAAGTGATAATATATCTTTATAAAGAATACGGAGAGGAGTGCCTTCAGTATCTTCGCGGGATGTTTGCCTTTGCAATCTGGGACAGTGAGCGATCTATCCTATTTATGGCTCGAGATAGAATTGGTAAAAAGCCTTTGTTCTATTATTATAATGGCAATGTTCTAATATTTGCATCTGAAATAAAATCCATATTTGAAGATAAAATAGTCCAGAAGAATATAAATTATGAGGCGCTCAATGATTATTTCAAATATTTATACGTGCCTGATCCAAAGACCATATATCAAAATATTTATAAACTTGAACCTGGACATTTTCTTATTTGTTCAAAGGATGGAATAAAAAATCACGAATACTGGGATATTAAGTTTGATAATGTCAAAACTCAGAGTCTACATGATACATCAAATGAACTGTTGAGCGTCCTTGAAAAGAGCGTAAATTTGAGAATGATAAGTGATGTGCCTTTAGGCGCATTTTTAAGCGGAGGTATTGATTCAAGTGCAATCGTTGCATTAATGTCAAAACAGCAGGACACGCCGGTTAAAACATGTTCCATAGGATTTGATTCGACAAAGTATGACGAAGTTGAGTTTGCTAGAATTATTGCAAAAAAATTTGGCACAGAGCACCATGAGTTTACTGTTAAAGAAAATGCCGAACAGGTACTGAAAAAGCTAACATACTTTTTTGATGAACCTTTCGCAGATTCCTCATCAGTGCCGACTTATTTTGTGTCCAAACTTGCAAAGCAGAAGGTAACAGTAGCCCTGTCAGGGGATGGTGGTGACGAAAACTTTGCCGGATATGAAAAATATTATCTTGATGATATAGAAAATAGAATAAGGTCAAAAATTCCCCGCACAGCCAGGACTCTATTTTTGCCTTTTTTGTCTCGCCTGATAGCCCCATTTAATAACGATCTTTTTAAAAAGGGATCAACGCTCCTGAAAACACTGAGCTATGAATCTGATTATGGTTTTTTTCTAACTAATACGGATTTTGATGATAGCATTTTAAAAAAGGTGTTGAATGAGGATACAATAAGGAAAATTGGAGACTATGATCCATTTTCTGTGACAAGTTACTACTACAATAAAGCTGATACAGATAATCATCTGTCAAAAATTCTTTATACTGATTTAAAAACCTATCTTCCGGGTGATATACTGGTTAAAGTAGACAGGATGAGTATGGCAAATTCTCTGGAGGTAAGGGCGCCTATTCTTGATCATAAAGTTATCGAATTCGCCGCTTCTATCACTCCTGAATATAAATATAACAGAGGAAATAAAAAATATATTTTGAAAGAAGCTTTTAATGGAATATTGCCCAATGAAGTGATTTATAGAAAAAAGACAGGATTTTCTGTCCCTCTGGCCGAGTGGCTTAGGGGGGAGTTGAAAAACATGGCCAGCCAGAGTCTTTTTAATAAAAATGCAGGCATTAATCATTTTTTTAAAATGGATGAAATCAAAAAGTTATGGAATACACACCTGTTAAAAAAAAGAAACTATTCTGGTATTCTTTGGAGTTTGTTCATGTTTGAATTATGGTTTCAGGAATTTATAGAGTGAAGTTGCTTAAAGGCTATTACAGATTGAGAATAGAGTAGAGTTTTAAAAAAATATGAAATTTTCGATTATTATTCCCGCATATAACGAAGAGAAACACCTTCCCGGCTGTCTTGAATCAATAGCCATGCTAAATTACTCAAAAGATGAGTATGAAATTATACTCGTAGACAACGGATCTTCAGATCGCACAATAAAAATAGCTGAATCATACGGGGCCATTATTTTAATAGATAATTCAAAAACTGTTTCCGGTTTAAGAAATCTTGGAGCATCTACTGCGAAGGGAGAAATCCTGGCATTTGTTGATGCTGACTGCATAGTAGATAAAGACTGGCTTAAACAGGCTGAGATATATTCAAGAGATGATGCAGTTCGTGCCTGGGGGTCTCCTCCTGTTATACCTGAGAATGCAAGCTGGGTGCAGGAGGCATGGTATCTTGTCAGACAAAAAGTGGAAGAGGTACAGGAGGTGGATTGGCTGGAATCCATGAATTTGTTTGTTCAAAAAGAGATTTTTTTTTCAATCAATGGTTTTAATGAGAAACTCGTGACATGTGAAGATGTCGATTTCTGTTATAGGCTCAAGGAGTATGGAAGTATCATTTCTGATAAAAAAATAAAAGTCGTTCATCTCGGAGAGGCTGAAACAGTGCGCGAGTTTTTCAAAAAGGAAATATGGAGGGGAAGGAGCAACCTGGCTGGTATTCTGAGCCATGGTTTTTCTCTTAATGAGATGACAAGTCTTTCAATTCCTTTTTATTTTGGCCTGTTCCTTCCTGTAACCCTTGTGATATTCATATTTAATTTTGATCATAGCTGGTTATGGATATGGGTTGTAATTTATCTCCTGCCAACTATAGCCCTGCTTTTAAAATTAAGGAAAAAAAAGATCACATTTAAAAATTTGGGGCGTCTGCTATTCCTGGTACAGGTCTATTTTTTTTCAAGGACAGTTGCTGTTTTAAAAAAAACATAAAGAAAATATTACCCATTTCTAAATGTAACAAGCGAAACTTAAATGTATTTATGAATCTGTGTATCCAATATACTGGAGTAATTCATGGCTAAGGCTGAGATATTTCTTTATATCATTTTAGTCAGCATATTAGCCGCATCGTTTTTCAGGCCATATATTGGTGCTATCGCATATTATCTTATGTCAATATGGGTTCCGCATCCTATATGGCCCTACGTATTTGCCCAAGTGCCTCGCTTAACATTAATTATCGCCGCTGGCACACTTCTAGGGTTTGGCAGAGCAGCATTAACCGGGCGCATTGATTTCACAAAGTTAAAATCCAGGCAAAACATATATTTATTTATCCTGTTGCTTTTTGTAATTTTATCATATGTCTTTCCGCCCTATGATGTGGATACTGGAAAAATAGTTGGTTATATAACTCCTGAAACACTTATTGATAATATGTTGAAAATTATTTTATTTTATTATGTCTTGATTCTAGTGGTAGATGAACTGCATAAACTGAAATATTTGTCTCTTATAATGGTGTTTACAGGCGTTTTTTATGTGTATTGGGGGAATAATGAATATCTATCCGGGAATCTAATGCTATATGGAAATACATTAGTTGGCCCCGGATTGAGAGACTATGAAATGGGGACTGTTTATACTGATGAGAATTGCTTTGCCATGTTATTTGTTACGGTTATACCATTTCTATATTTCATGGGAGTCTATTATAAAAAGAAACTGATAAAATATTTTCTATGGTTGAATATACCTTTTGCCTGGCATTGTATCTTTTTAACAGGGTCAAGAGGAGGTCTGGTCGGGCTTGGTACGGTTACAATGTTTATGGCCCTGAGATCCAAAAAAAAGTTATTTATTGCGGCTATTCCCATTGCCATGATTGCAGCTTTCATATGGCAGGGAGGTGATTATACTAAGAGCAGAGCCGACAGTGCGTTAAACCTGGAGAAAGATAGTTCTGCCCAGCAGCGTTTCCAATCGTGGACTGCCGGGCTTAAAATGACTATAGCTCATCCGCTAACCGGTGTGGGTATTGGAAATTTTCTTGTTGCCTATCGTGATTTCGCAAAGACTGAGCGTTTTGTGGCCCATAATACCCTCATACAATTTTCTTCAGAATGCGGCATGATAGCCGGGTTAATGTATCTTTTACTCTGTTACGGAGTTTTTAAAGATTTTTTAAAGCAGATTAAAATGGAACAGAATAATTTAGACCCTCTACTTATAGCAGTCAATGAATCAGTCACCGGAAGTATGATAGGTTTTTTTGTATGTGCTGTTTTTCTTAACCTTGCCACCTATGAGATTTTTTATTTTTTTCTGGCTTTAAATGCAATAAAATCTCATCTTTTAAAAAAATCCAATGAAAGTCAGACTCAGAATCCCTTGCCGGAGTTTTCATAATGAATATCCTTTTTTTATGCCATCGTATCCCTTACCCACCCAATAAGGGCGATAAAATCCGTTCTTATAATGAGATAATATTTTTATCCCAAAAACATAAGATATATCTTGGGACAACACTTGATGAAAAATCCGATAAAAATTATACCCCTGAATTAGAAAAATATTGCGAGGAGGTTTTTGCAGTTCATTTTAAAAGAAGATGGAGGTTATCGAAAAGCCTGCTTTCAAATAAACCATTTTCGGTCTCAAATTTTTACGATAAAAGGCTTCAGGCTTATGTAGACAGGGTCTTGAAAAATAATAAAATAGATATCATATTCTGCTTTTGCTCCAGTATGGCAGAATATGTCTATCAAAGTCCGGCATTTAAAAACGATGATATTTCAAAAATAAAAATGGTAATGGATTATGTTGATCTGGATTCAGATAAATGGCGACAGTACTCTGAGTATACGAAGTTTCCTAAAAATATTATTTACAGGATAGAGCAAAAAAGGCTGCTTGAGTATGAGAAAAAGATTAATGAAATTTTTAATCATTCAGTGTTCGTTTCAGAGAGGGAAGTAAATGTCTTTAAAAGATGGTATCCTGAAGCGAAGAATATAAAAGTTATCCAGAACGGTGTAGACAGTGAATTTTTCTCATCAGATCCTGGAACATTTACCAGTATGGAAGAGGCTGATGATTCATCATTCAAGCTTATCTTTACCGGTGTAATGGATTATTTTGCCAATGAGGATGGAGTGAAATGGTTTTGCAGGGATATATTGAAAAAAATAAAAAGTGATATCCCCAATGTTGAATTCTATATTGTAGGCAACCGGCCGACCAAAAGGGTGCAGAAACTTTCTAAAGTAGATGGAGTTTTTGTTACCGGATATGTTGAGGATATCAGGCCTTATTATGTAAAAGCAGATGTATGTGTGATACCACTAAGGATAGCCAGAGGCCTTCAGAATAAAGTGCTCGAAGCAATGTCCATGGGTAAGGCGGTGGTTGCTACTTCAAATGCCAGTGAAGGCATTATCTGCGAAAATAATTCAGATATTATTATAGCAAATGATGCCGAATCTTTTGCCAGAGAGGTAATTGATCTTCTCAGAAATGAGAACAAGAGAAAAGATATTGGAAATAGCGCATATCAAAATATCAGAACCAACTATAAATGGGAAACAAACCTGGCAACTTTTGAAGAATTGTTTGGAAAATATACTGAATAAAATGTAACTTATGTTGAGAGTCTTGTATAAATGCTTATTTTGAAAATCCCATATTTCATGGATGATACAGGCAGTGTTATATTAAGTCGTAATTCTAATATATTCAACTCGGAGTTTTAGGGGACAATGTTTTTTTCGAACGTCACTGATCAAATAATTAAATTTTTTGGATCAATTATCTTTAAGCCAAAACTTGAGATACCAGAGATTCATAATGCGGAAGATTATCAGAAAGTAATTATTTCAATTATCAAATGGATAAATGAATTATTCCCTTCCCCTCGATCAAACTGGGAGCTTCTTAAAGCGGTAAAAAACATACATAGTGAAATATTTGTTTTTCAACAGAAGTTTTCCTCAAATATACCCGAAAGGCTTTTTGTTAAGAGATTCATAATTCAGCAGGATGTGAAAGGCAAATTTGATTATGAGAGTTTGGATAGGGAATATTCAGCGCTTGTATTATTAGGAAATTCAGATAACAGTAATGGAGTTTTTATTCCTGCTGTATTTGGAAAAAATTATGAGCTTTGTTCAATATTGATGAGTTATTGCGAAGGCCGGAGCTTTTTTAATGTTCTTTTTCAATCACCTATTAAATTATTTATTAATAAATATAATTTTCCCCAATATACTACAAGTCTAAAAAATTTGGGAAGGTGGTTAAAAGAGTTTCATGACTTGGAAACCAACATTAAGACTTCACAAAATGATATTAGGGTGAAACTAGATAACGATCTTTTAGACATAATAACTCGAGTGCAAAATTTGGGAATATCTGCAAAAAGTGATTTTACACCTGAATTATGCAAAAAAATTATTTCTACAGCTTCTGATTTGACAAAACAAATTGTTATGCAAAGAAAGATATTAAAAAATGTTCACGGGGATCTTACCCTTGCTAATATTCTTTATGATTCAGGTACGCTTTATTTGCTTGACTATGGATTCTGGGGCGCAGGTTTTCCTGAGGATGATTTGGCAAGATTGTATCTTGATCTTAGAAATATTGGATGCTATAGCATGTTATTGAAATCATCTAAAAAAGGGATTTTGTCATCCGCTTTTTTTTCCGGGTATGGCATTAAACAAGGCTGTCCTGATTTGGAGGATGCCACTTTGAGATTTTATTTGATAAGACATACAATTATAAATATTTACATGTACTCGTTTATTGCGGGAAATAAAAGATTTCTTAATCCGTTTATTTGTAGATTGTTTTATTGTTTTCAAAAAAATTTTTTACTGAGTATTATTTGAGTCAAGAGCATATAAAATAAAATTTGTATAATGGAGTAAAGAGTGAACGAAGCAACAATAAAATTCAGAATAAAAGAATTTACCTGGTATACGCCTGTTGACTTTGGGAACGGGTTGATTGCCCGTGGAAATTATCTGGTAAATACAGATAGTGATTCAATGCATTTCGGATCAGGAAAATGGAAATATATTATCGAAAGAAATCTGCCTGATATCCAAGGGAAAAGGGTAATGGATATCGGATGTAATAATGGGATTTCGTGCATTCAGATGGCCAGAATGGGTGCGAGGGAAGTAATTGGAATAGACTCTGAAGAAACATGGGCAAAATGGAAAGAACAAGCCCTGTTTGTCAAAGAGGCATTAGAGTGGAGATGTCATACTAACTATCCCATAACATACATCAATTCCAATATGGCTCATATTCCTGAATTAGCTCTTGGTCATTTTGATGTTGTTACAGCACTGTGTTGTATTTACTACCTTGAAGATATTGAAATAGCTTCATTGCTGGCTTACTTTAAAGAACATGTTGATACAATTATAATTCAATGCAACACCAACAGAAAAGATCAAACTGCAGAAGTTCATAGGAGAGCGTTGCCTGTTTATATTGAAAAAGCCCTGAAAAATGTCGGGTATAAATACATCTCGACCGATAAACCGTTTCTATATGAAAGGCCGGTTGTGGTGGGATCGAATTTCCCAATTAAAAAAAATGGCTGCCAAGGAAAAACTGATAAAATACGAAATTGGATCAGGAAGAAATTCTAAAAGAATTTTAAATCTCCTCCCCTCTATGGAAGCCAGCCTTTGATTTCAAAATATGACCTGGTTGGACGAAATATAAAAATAACATCTGTTTTAAAGCTGTTTTATAAGCTGCATCAGAAATTCAGATACAATACAGATGGCGGGTTAAACCTTTCATTATGAAAACAATTAAAAATAAACAGCAAAGATCTGCCCTTCAAACCCCTGGATAAACTTACAGCAAACAATGGGTAATAGACTCAAAATAGTGCATGTTACATTTGACATGTCGATAGGTGGGGCTGAAAAGGTCATTTATAACCTGATAACCAACACAGATAAAACCCGATATGACGCATCTGTTCTTTGTCTTGGTAAAATCGTAGGCCCAATTGGGCAGCAGTTGATTAGTATCGGGTATAAAGTTGATATTATTGCAAGGGAACCAGGCTTTGATATTTCTCTTATTTATAAAATACGAAGATATGTACAAAAACATAAGGTGGATGTGCTGCATTGCCACCAGTATACTCCATATGTATATGGCGTCTTTGGTTCCATGTCTAATTCCTGTCGAGTGATATTCACCGAGCATGGCAGATTTTTCCCTGATGAAAGAAAGAAAAAAAGGGTGCTGATAAACCCTTTTCTAAATCTTTTCACAGGGTATGTTACTGCCATTTCAAAAGCAACACGAGATGCCCTGGTGGATTATGAGAATTTTCCATATAACAAGATTAAGGTAGTATATAATGGAATTGATGATTTGAATTATCTTTCTTCTGGTGATCCGGAATTAAAAAAAACATTGGGAATAAAGGATGGCGCAAGTATTCTTGGAACTGTTGCCAGACTTGATTCAATAAAAAATCAGAGGATGATGATAAATGCCTTAAAATTGGTACATGATAATTACCCTGATACATACCTGATCATTGTTGGTGATGGCCCGGAGAGAAAAAATCTCCAAGAACTTGTATCCGGTCTCCATGTATCGTCAAAAGTTATCTTTACTGGATTCAGTGAAGAAGCCCATATCTATTATAAGATAATGGATATGTTCCTGTTAACATCATTCAGTGAAGGAACTGCCATGACGCTCCTAGAGGCAATGGCATCAGGATTACCATGTATCGCAACAAATGTCGGTGGGAATCCGGAAATCGTGAAAGATTCTGAAACCGGTATTCTTGTTCCTGTTAATGATGAAAAGCTGCTTGCTGATACCATATGCGCTCTGATCAGTAATAGATCATTGAGTAAAAAGCTTGGTGAAGCCGGCAGGAAAAGATATGAAGAGAAGTTTACAGTGGAGAAGATGGTTGCAGCGTATCAGCAGATGTATGGGGAAGAGTGAGTAGTGAAGAGTGAGTAGTGAGTAGTGAAGAGTGAGTAGTGAGTAGTGAAGAGTGAGTAGTGAGTGGGGAGGAGTTGATACATGAGTTTCAAACCGCATAAGAAGTTAGAAGCCTGGAAATGTTCGATGGAACTCTGTAAGACTATATATCAGGTGTGCAAAAAACTCCCTGTGGATGAAAAATATGGTTTGGTAAATCAAATGAAGCGAGCCGCAGTCTCTATTCCAAGTAATATAGCAGAAGGGGCAGCGCGAAATTCAAAAAAGGAGTTTAACCAGTTTCTCAGCATCGCTTTAGGATCATTATCTGAATTAGATACCCAGGTGGAATTATGTGTTAATTATCTAAATCTATTAAAAGATGATGATATCTCCGAAATCAATGAAAAACTTGAACAAATTGGTAAAATGATTTCTGGCTTAAAAAGATCACTCAAAACTACTAACCACTATCTACTAACTAATTACCAATTAAAAGCAGACAATGGACTTAAATAAAGCCATCACAATCCTAAGAGGAATTATCTCGAATATTATCGCGTTAGTATCTCCAAAGCTATTTATAAAAGTTACACAGGAGACAGGAAGAGGAGGAGACTTTAACAGGGATGATGAATTAATATCATACAGTAAAGATGTATATAATGATTACCTGAGGGTGCTGGGCAAGGTAATTAATAACCCTTTGGATCAATTAAAAGATAAAATCATTCTTGAGTATGGTCCGGGTGATTTTTTGGGGACAGGCCTTATTTTTCTTTTAAATGGCGCAAAGCGTGTATATTGCATTGACCGGTTTCCCCTGGTTGATAAGGAGAAATACCTTGATGTATATAAAAAGATCATACAAGCGTACGATTCTTCCAGCTTGAAAAAATGGAATGATATCCTGGGCAGGGATATCATATATATTTCTGCAGAAAATAGAGTCTATCAAATTCCGGAAAAGGCCGATTTTATAGTATCACGGGCCGTTCTCGAACATTGCAATGATCTTGACAGCACCTTTAAGAATATGAATTATAATCTAAACACAAACGGTATAATGATACATAAAGCTGATCTGACTTCGCATGGAACTCATAGAAAATCTCCCCTGGATTTTTTAACGTATTCCCCTATAATATGGTCTCTTATGACAAGTCAAAAGGGTTATCCCAATAGATGGAGGAGAAATACTTACCGTGAGTTGTCAAATCGCAATTCTTTTAAAATAATTTTTGAAGAGTCCCTCTACGAATTTTCAAAAGAGGAGCTAATAAATATAAAGCATAAGCTGGCAAGTTCTTTTCGAAATCTAGCTGAGGAAGAATTATTATGTTCGGATTACTTTTTCGTGGCGGAAAAAATTGATGCAAA
>JAAZBV010000051.1 GCA_012513605.1 Desulfatiglans sp.
ATACTGTTTTCTGTATCTCCAATGTTGGTTTATTGTCATCAAAAGGATGCAGATTAAAACAGGAAAAAGAAAAAAGTGCCAACGCCAAAATAAAAAGCAGAAGGAGGAACAAAATTCTTCTTCTTTTACTCCTCTTATTTCCATTCAGATCTCTGACAGATGGGGCATGATCAATAAGCATTTCTTAACCTTTCGGGATAATTATAATCTATCTAGTATAATTAGACATAATTGTAAATAAAAAAACATAATTAGTTCATTAATTTTTATAGTTTTTTAGCAATATATTGAAAAATATTTAATATATTGATAGAAATAAACGATATAAAATAAAGTTGCACGATAAAAATATACGAAAAAATGATTAAGGCGGGCAGGTTTAGACAGTGATGATCAATATATTGGAGATAAAAGATCAATGGCAAAAAATGGGCCTGGAAAGCAGAAATTTATTCATGCTTGCATCCTTTATGCCTTCACCATTCCTCTCCTCAGAATTTGATGAAATCGCCGGGAGAAAAAAATCTGAGAAACATGCCATTATAGCTGACTTCATTTCAGGTAACCTTTTTAATCTCGATAATAATAAGATATATCATAATTTTGATACCGATGAGATTTCCGGTTTTTTACTGGATTATGTGCCTAAAAAATCAATTACAGAAACTATTAGAAAATTAATAATTTACTATGAAAATAAAATGCCTGATACCCCTGAAAAAGAGCTCTATCTAGCCGGCTTATACCTGCATGCAGATATTTCTGCGGATAATCTTAAATACCTTGTGGAGACGGCAAAGAGACTTTCAATATCAGGGGAGAAAAAAAAAGCATATATTTTTTTTGACAGGGCACTCCAATTCTTTAATGAAAATGCCCCGCATAAAAAGACTATTGATTTTTACCTCGAAAGTGTAATTGGCAGCCTTCAGGCATCAAGGATGACAAAGCCTCTTGATCAGATAATACCGGTACTTACAGATGCATGGAAATATTCCAGGCATTTTAACAGATGGGAATACCTGTCCAAAATAAATCTTCGTCTGGCCCGCGCACTTGCTGCATCAGGGCATGCCCAGAAGGCTATTGAATACATAAATAAAACACTCGAGATTGTAGATATCCAGGGAATACCATCTGCAAGGATTTTATCAGCGCTCTGTATGGGGCAGATCATGTTCTGGAAAGGGAGAATTATTGAAGCCCTGCAAAGTTATGAAAAAACAATATCAGGGCTTGAAGAATTCGGTGATGATAGCTCTACACTTATGGGTGACAGCTATATGGGGCGCGTATATGTGATCAACGGAAGAATTGCCAGGGGAATGGGAATGATAGAGGCTGTTTATAAAAAGGCTGTTTCACTGAACCTTAAGGATGCAGCAGTCTTTTCGAGCATCCTGTATGCCCATTCATGCATTGAGGTCGGCAATATTGATGAGGCAGAAAAATGGATACAAAGGGCATTTGAATATCCTGAAAAGATCGATAACCTGATGCAGCTAATGGCAGATACCTGCAACGCCTGTATCTATTATGAGAAAGGTGATTATGAGCGTGCATTTGAATGCCACAGGAGAATCGCTGATTACCCAAAGGATACAGGGTATCCTCACATTAAAAGCAACTGGTTTTTTGAATACCTGCATGGTCTTGAGTCAAAGGGATATTATTATGAAAAGCTCAATTTCAATGATGCATTAAAGGAATCGATTAAAGGCGATAATCTTTATTATAAGGGTATTGCATACAGGCAGAGGGCTATTAAACAAAAGGATGACAAACTGGATATAATTTCTGAGCTTGAAAAAAGTGAAAAATGGCTTGAATTATCTGGTGCTGAAATTGAGCTTGCTAAAACCAGGATCATGCTTGGTGATGAATACTTGAAAAGGGGGGACACAACCAGGAGAAAGGAATATATGGAAAAGGCATGGGGTTTATTTGCAAAGGTAGATCACAGTTATCTACCAAAAGAATTAATGGCCATAATGCCCCGTGAACGCAAGATAGAGATAATGATAGACAAGATAATCCGTATCAATGAATCTCTGGAAATAATTCAGGATGTTGCTGCATTCCTTGACAGGGTTCTGGATGTGGCAATAGATTTTTCAATGGCCACCCAGTGTGCCTATTTAATGCCTACACATGACAATAATTTCAAGGTGGCAGCAAGCAGAAATATGGATACTGCCTTTCTTGATTCAGAGGGGTTTAATTCCATTATAAAGTTACTTATAACAGATATTAAAGGGAGCTCTGAGATTTTTATTTCTGATACCGAAAAATGCAAACCTATTTACTCAAATTACTTTAAACAGGTAGATATCAACTCTGTGATACTCATGTCTGTCAAAATGCCTGAAAACAAAACTGGATATATTTGCCTTTTTAACAGGCTTGGAGGTCAGCCATTTTCTGTTAACCAGCTCCGTTATTTGAGGCTATTATGTAATCAGATATCAGTAGGGGTATCAAATATCAGAATGTTTGAAGAGATGCGGCAACTTAAAACGAGATTTAAGGATGAAGCACTATACTATAAACAGGAGATGGGTATATCTAATCCGATTGAAATGATAGTCGGAGAATCAAAGGTAATAAGGACACTTAAAAGCCAGATTACCCAGGTCGCTTCAACTGACAGCACTGTTTTGATCACTGGCGAAACAGGGGTAGGGAAGGAACTTGTTGCCAAGGCTATCCATAATTCAAGTGAAAGAAAAAACGGATCATTTATATCTGTGAACCTTGCTGCATTACCCTCTGAACTGATAATAAGTGAATTGTTCGGGCATGAAAAGGGGGCCTTTACAGGCGCCAATGAAAGAAAAAAAGGAAGATTTGAGATATCACATGAAGGCACCATATTTCTAGATGAAATCGGTGACCTGCCTCTGGAATTGCAGATCAAGTTATTAAGGGTACTCCAGAGAGGATCATTTGAAAGGCTTGGCAGCACAAACACCATCCACTCAGATTTCAGGGTGATTTCAGCAACTAATAAAGATCTCTATGGAGAGGTGCTTAAGGAAAAATTCAGGCAGGATCTTTATTACAGACTCGTTGTTTTCCCTATACATGTGCCTCCACTGCGTGATAGAAAAGAGGATATACCAATGCTTGTTTGGCACTTTCTTGATAAATTCGCAAAAAAGATGTCAAAGCCAATCAAACTCATCCCGAAGGAGGAGATGGAAAAGCTGTTGACCTATGACTGGCCTGGAAATGTCAGAGAGCTTGAGCATTTTGTGGAAAGATCAGTGATACTATCAGACGGCAGGCGTATCAGCTTTTCAGGTCTTCATACCAACCGCGTCGGCACATTAACCCCTGACTCTTACCAGCTCAATGCCTCACTTGCCGATGTTGAAAGGGACCATATAGAAAAGGTGCTTAAATCCACCTACTGGAAGGTGAGCGGACCCAGGGGGGCAGCCGAGATACTAGGGCTTAAGCCCACAACACTTCTCTTCAGAATGAAAAAACTCGGGATAAAAAAACCGGGATAACACACCTGTAATTTCTTACTTCATTATTCCTGGCAAAAACAGGCTAAGCCAAGGGCAAAAGGTGATAATGGCCATAGCTAACAGGCATATTACAAGAAAGGGCAGGGTAGAGATATATAATTTAAGTAATGGCCGTTCCAGTCTTGCGCTTGCAATAAACAGATTCAATCCTACCGGGGGTGTGTTGTAACCTATGGCTAGGTTCACCATGAATACCACTGCAAGATGAAGCTGATTAATTCCAAACTCCTGCGCCATTGGAATTATAAGAGGAACAATTATCAGTATTGCACTGAATATATCCATCATGCACCCGATTAGAAGAAGAAACAGATTGAGGATAAAGAGAAAGCCTGTTTTACTTTGCACAATACCTTTCATAAATTCAAGTATGGTTGCGGGCACAAAGGCATCTACCAGGTAGTTTGTAAAACCCAGCGCGGCCCCCAGGATAATCATTATCCCACCTACCAGTTTAAGGCTCTCCACCATTATAGATGGCACGTCTTTAACCAATCTGATTTCTTTATAAATTACAGTTTTTAAAAACAGCACATATACTACTGTTAAACTTGCTGCCTCTGCTGCTGTACAAAGCCCGGTATAGATGCCAGCAATGATAAGAAAAGGTATTGGCAGTTCCCAGATTGCTTTCCTGAAAGAGATTATAAGCTCAGTAAAATTAAATGAGGTTGTGTTGATATGCCACTTTTTTCCGATATAAATTGAGTATACACATAGCAAGATAATCATCATGACCCCAGGGATAAAACCTGCTATAAAAAGCTCATCAATATTCAAACCTGACACATACCCATATAATATGACTGGCAGGCTTGGAGGAAAGTTTAACCCAAGGCTGCCTCCAGTAGTTACAAGACCGATGGAGAAATTTTCTTTATACTGCTCCTTAAGAAGGGAAGGAAAAAGGAGACCACCCAGTGCAATAATTGTGACCCCTGTTGCGCCGGTAACAGCAGTGAAAAAGGCACAGGATAGAATAGCGACTATACCAAACCCGCCCGGCAACCAGCCTAAAAGGCTTTTTGAAAATCTGATCAGACGTTTAGATGTATCTCCTTCAGCCAGAAGATAACCAGCAAATGTAAACAGAGGTATTGATATTAATACAGGAGATGAGGCAAGCCTTAATATCTCTATAGGGATTGCAATAAAATTGATACCTTCGTGGTATAGCCCGATCATGGCTGCTGCAAATATGCAGGCAAAGAGGGGCATTCCATATATTGTTAGTAATATCAAAATTATCGCTAACAAAAGTATCATTTCCCCTAAAAACTCCTGATATTTATTATGTTTTCAAACAGATTTAATGCAAAACGAAGCAATATCAGGAGAAACCCGGCAGGAATAATCAGGTACCATACCCAGGCTTTAATCCCAAGTATGATACCTGTTCCATGAACGATTTCCATCCTGATATAACCCACTGATGAATGAACCATAAAAAAACAGATTGTGATGCAGGCAATTGAAGTTATTACTTCCCGCAATGAGATTAAAAACGGGGACATAAATTGTCCGAAAATATCTATTTTGATATGCCTGTTTTCTGTTGTCAGCATGGATGCCCCAAGAAAGGTTATCCAGAGCAGCATCATCCTTGAAAAGGGTTCACTCCATCCCATGTTATTTAAAACAAGGTTTGCAGGTTCAAAACCCAGCTTAGTATATAAGGCGCGAAGGATTACATTCAGAAAAGAAAAAATGATCATGAGACTAAATGACAGAATAATTAGCCCGCGCTCAAGATATTCTATAACTTGGTATATGTCTTTAATTTTCAATTAGTTGATCGTTCTTTATGTAGTATATTATTAACCTTTAAAAGCAGTGTATCAGGAAATATTTCGCCTATAAGGCTATTGGCAATTTCATTATGGAGTTCATTAAATTCGGCAACTTCCTTTGGACCTGGATGATCAGATATCTTGACGCCTTTCTGAACGATTATTTTAATGGATTCATCAGCCTGTTTATTCAGGGCAGATGATAACTCGGTCATGGATATCTTGACTTCATTATTAAATAGTTTAATCAAATCCTCAGGAATATTATCAAAATATTCTTTAGAAATGAGAATAGCTCCTGTTGAGTGGGCAATAGGAAATCCGGTCATATGACTCATCCTATCATTCCATTGCATAGACAGGGCTCCTATGGGCGGAGCATAGACCGTATCTATCATATTAGTGTTTATGGCTGTTGTCACATCTGTAATGGAAAGTGATATTGGGATTGAACCCATCATTGTAAATGTCTTTTTTGAGACAGGGTCCCCTGACCATGTCCAAATTTTTAATCCTTTAAAATCATTGCGGTTTTTTATCTCTTTTTTTGAAAACAGATACACATCACCTACTTCTGCCCAGGTTATGTATTCAAAACCTTTCTTCCTGAATTCTTCTTTAAAAAGGATGTCAAGTTCCCTGTGCACTGCCTTAACTTCATCACTATTTTTAAATAAAAAAGGCAAGTCCATGATTCGCCATATTGGAAGTATTTCATTAATGCCAACGCCTGAAAAGGCTGCACAATGGATTTGACCGATCCGGATCTTTTTTAAAACATCAAGCTCATCACCTGCGATCCCCCCTGCATAAATACGAAAACCTATTTTCCCCTGACTCTTTAACCTGAGTCTTTTATCAAGATCCCGCATATAGTTGACCCATATGGAGCCATCAGGCGCAACAGTTGCGAACTTAATTATAAATGTCTTGTCTGCGCAGTATGTTTTATTATTTAAAAAGAAAATGCCAAGAACCAATATGACCAAACAATATAATGATTTGAAAAAAACTAATTTATATCTTTTCATGTATGATAACCCTGTTAAAAAAATCATATAAAATACTCATCAATATTATTCAATAAAATTTTGGCCTTTTCGCGAAAGACAGTATTTATAAGACATAGATCATCAGGATAGGCAATCTTACCACTGATAATTTCATTAAGAAGCGATATAAACATTTCTTTATTTTGTGTTCCTACACAGTAATACCTTGCATAATAATACTGTGAAAGAAAGAACATTCTTTTACCCGACAGCAGTGCATTATCATAATATTTTTTTGCAGTTTCAAAATCACCTCCAAGCATGGCAGGCTTAACTGAATTGCTCAAAGCCTTAAGGAGACAGGGGAGTGCAAAAAAGGTGTCAGGATATTTTTCTGCCAGTTTATCAATGCACAACTGAGCGTTTCCAAGCTGTGCGATCGCCTCAGGTCTGTGTATATTAAGGTTTATCCAAAGACACCATGAGGCAGTTGCCCACATAAAACCTTCGATATTTACCTTATCCTCCAGACAAATGAACCTTTCAAGTAACTCTTCCCTGTTTAAATTATCAGGTATCCCGGTAAAACCAGCGGTTTTAAACCCGTAACTGGCTGCCCTTAAATAGAGGGAAGAGGCACTCTCATCATCAACACCTTCAATAAAAAACAGGCTATAGCCACAATAACCAGCAGATAATAATCTAAGAAGATCAAGATTTTGAGGATCACTTTTTAACAATCCCTCTAATATTTTTAAATTACCGGGAAGCGCCTGTTTAGCTATCGCATAATCACACTCTTCATAAATAGATAATGAGATATTATTTAATAAAGAGGGTGACATCCTTACAGCTATTTTCATACAGCCTCCGGCTGTAATTAAGAAAATAATCATCAATAAAGTGAAATATAATATCTTGATTTTCATGTATTCTGTTTCAAATTAAATATAATTACTCAACATCAGAAAAATAATAATTTTTATCATAAAAAAAATAACACAGGCAAGAAGAAAACCGGAAAATTTAAGTGTATAAATTAAAAGTTTTTCTGGTGTTTGTAATTTTTTCAATTATAATTAATGACTTTTCACAAATAGGAGGATCTCTTTATATGAAAATATTGCTTTTAGGTTCAAGTGGTTTACTTGGAAGTGACTGCAGGGATGTATTGAAAGATGAACATCAAGTTATTGCGCCATCCAGTTCAGAACTTGATATTATCAGTTGGGATGCAGCGATTGACAGCCTTCATAAAATTTCACCGAATGTGATTATTAATTGTGCCGCCTATACAGATGTAAATGGTTGTGAAAAGGATGACTATAGAATTAAAAAGGTTAATATAGAAGGGCCAAGAAATTTTGCCCAGGGTTCTGCGCGTTACAATAGCCGTATGATTCATATTTCAAGCGATTATGTATTCAGCGGGCAGAAGGGAATACCTCAGCCTTATTTTGAAGATGACCCTGTTGAACCAGTTTCTGCTTATGGAAGGTGCAAGGTTGAATCTGAAGTAGCGGTCAAAGAAAATGCTCCCAGCTACATAATAATCAGGACAGGCTGGCTGTATGGGAAAAATGGTAATGATTTCATTGATGCACTCCTTATGAAGGCAATGAAAAGCCCCAGGAAAACTGTCAAGGTGGTTGATGACCAGGTAGGTTCACCAACATGGTCATACCGTCTTGCCTTACAGATCAAAACGCTTCTTAAGACCGATCTAAAGGGTACTTTTCATGCAACAGCAGAAGGATATTGCAGCAGATATGAGTTTGCTCAACATGTCTTTGAACAGCTTAATATCAAGACCCCGATTAAACCATGCAAGCTTTCTGACTTTCCTCAACCGGCGAAAAGACCGCATAACTGTATACTTGAAAACAGATTGCTTAAAAACCTGGGTTACAATGTCATGGCTGATTGGAAGGAAGATGTTAATGAATACCTTGAGAAATATGGAAAGGATCTGATTAAAGAGGCCAAAGCAAAGAAATAATACTTTTTTGTCTGAAACCCCTTAATACCAAAGGGTTTCAGACAAAATACTCAGATTTTGTTGCTTATTACTGCCGCTTCATAGATAGCCTCTTTTGCACCCCTTGCCTGTATACAGTCTCCTAATAAATATACCTCAATGCCTTTATTTTTAAGGTCATTATACAATTTGTTATCAGGTATATTTCCTGTCGAAACAACCAGTTTATCAAATTCAATAGAGAATTGATTATTGTTTTTATCTGCAACATATACCCTGTCATCGGTTATCTCCTTTAAAGTATGCTCCGTAAGGATTTTTACCCTGTTTTCTTTTAGCCCTTTTATTATCATCTTTTTGGTTGCAGCCTCTATCTGACTGCCTATTCTGGGTAACTGTTCAACGATTGTTACACTGCAACCTTTATTAGATAAATCAAGGGCGATCTCACACCCGCTTGATCCTCCGCCCAGAACCACAATATTTCCTCCATTTATAGTCACTGCCATGTTTAAAATTTCAGGCACTGTTATGACATTCTGGCTATTTATGCCCTGAATTGGTGGCATATAAGGTATTGACCCTGTCGCGATAATGACTGCATCCGGATTAAGGTCAATAATCTCTTTGAGTGTTATCTCATGGTTAAGGTGGCAATTTATATTTTCTTTTTCTATCTGGAAAAGGAGATAATCCAGTAACAGGCTCAATTCCTTTTTAAAGTAGGGTTTAATAGCATAAAGCAGTTGTCCGCCGAGCTGATTATTTTTCTCATAAAGATCAACAAAATGTCCTCTTTTTGATGTAATGTGGGCGGCATTTAATCCTCCCGGACCACCACCCACTATCAGAACATTTTTAGGTCTTACAGCAGGCTGAAAAACCAGTTCATTCTCTCTGCCAAGAGTTGGATTGACAAGACACTCAATCTTTCCATTTCGAAAAATGCTCTGCATACATGTGTTACATGCTATGCATTTTCTTATATCATCCAGTCTGCCTGCCTTGGCCTTTTTAGGCAGCTCAGGATCAGCCAGAAGGCCTCTGCCCATGCAGATAAGGTCGGCCCTCTTTTCTTTTATTATTTTATCAGCGATCACAGGATCATTTATTCTGCCTACAACCATAACAGGTATATCTATTGCTGATTTAATTTTTTCTGCAGATTCAATAAGGCATGCCTGTTTCATGAACATTGACTGACATATCCATTCAGGAGTTGCATCATTTCCAGCAGAGACTTGTATTACATCAAGACCTTCAGGTATTAACAGCTTTAATATTTCAATACTTTCCTCTGTGGTAAGACCATCTGGAACAAATTCCTGTGCGCTGATCTTGAATGAGAGAGGAAAATCCTGTCCAACCCTTTTTCTTACCTCTCGTATTATATCCCTGGCAAATCTTGATCTTTTATTGATAGTTCCACCATATTCATCCTCTCTTACATTTGAAAATCCGGATAAAAACTGGTTTATCAGGTAGCCGTGTGCTCCATGTATTTCTATCAATTCAAAACCTGCTGCTTTTGCTCTTTCAGCAGCATCCCCAAACTGGGTAATAATTTTTTCAATACCCTTAATTGAAAGAGGCTCTACTTCTCCTTTAATTGAGGGGCAGGGGAGGTCGGAAGGGGCAAAGGGCTTCCGGTTAATCACCCTTGATGGAACCTGTCTGCCTGCATGATGTATCTGGATTGCAGGGATGCAGCCTTCATTTTTAATTACTGCCGCTGCCCTGGATATATCCTTTATAAATCGGTCATCATATATCCTTGCCTGATGGTTGGAAACCACACCTTCCGGGGCAACACCATGCGCCTCCATAATTATCATTGCAGGGCCACCAGATGCACGCAGCCTGTAATGTTCTATGGTTTTTTCTGAATATGCTCCGTCGTTTTCTATAAGAAAAGATGCCAGTCCAGGCATTACTATCCTGTTTTTAAAATGGCAGTTTTTTATTGAAAAAGAAGTAAATAGATACTGCATGTCTCCTCAATAAAGAGGTTAATAAAATTTTAGAATAGATATAAAAAAGAGTTTTTTTTGTCAAATATAAAACCTGTATCAGGTTTATCAAAAATATTATAGATTAAGTTGTAAAACATAAACTTATCTATTATAAATCCAAAATCAGTACGAAAATTGAACATCATTAATTGTTAAAAATTGAGTTAATTATATTATGATATATTTAAAAAAAAGAAATAGTTATCCTTTATTATCAGTGGACATTGATCATTTTTCAGATCAGCCAGGCACATTTTGTATGAGCTATGGTTTTGATAATTCTAAGTTAGTTAAATCTATAGATACTATTGGGCTTATAAATCACCCCTGTATTATTAAAAGTAAAAATCAGCCAATTGAGGTAATAACTGGCTACAGGCGTATCCTTGCTCTAAAAGAACTCAATGTAAAGGAGGTCTTTTGCTTTGACCTTACAGATTCAGGTCTGACATCATATCAAATTCTTATGTTTGCATTACATGATAATCTGTATACGCGAGAATTAAACACTGTAGAAAAAAGTATGGTAATCAGAATGTTACATGAATTAGTTAAAGATTCAAATCTGATATGTGAGGTCTGTTCTTTAATTAAGGTAAACAAAAAGGATTATCCTGTATTCTTGAAAATCAACATGCTTGATGACTCTATTAAACAATATATATCAAATGATATTTTAAACATTAAGATAATAGAATCATTGATTCGCATGGATAAAGAGGATATTTTACTGATCAGTAATCTGGTTAATAAGTTAAAATTAAGCTATAGCTATCAGTTACAATTTATTGATTATACAAGTGATATTTCTAGGATTAAAAAATCTCCAATCTCTATTTTACTTAATGATGAAAATATTCAGGAAGTGCTGAGAGATGAAAAAAAGAATATACCTCAAAAGGCAAAGGAATTTATGGACTATTTGCGGTTGATGCGCAACCCAAATATCTCAAGATATAAGGATATATTTGAAAAAAAGGTAAAAGACTTGCAGCTGCCTGAAAATGTTAGAATACAAAATCCGCAATTTTTTGAATCAAAAGGATACAGGATGGAAATTGACTTCAATAATGGGGAAGAATTGAAAAAGGTTTTATCGGAAATAACAGATGAAAAATATAATCTCCAAAATATAAAAGACCCCTGGGTGAATGAATAAAATAATGGGATATAAAATTAAAAAAATCTTACAGGAAGAGGGGGCAGAATATTTTCCACTTACTTCTGATATTGAAAATAGATTAAATGATCTTCCCGTATTAAATTGCAATAATCAGGATGATTTCCTTATTGATGAAACAGATGACATGGATAAGCAGACCTTGCGACTTATCCCTTTTAAAGGAGAATTTTTAAAGCCATGCCCAGGGACAAATAATTATATATGTTGCGGATACATGATCTTGAATATCGGGACAAACTGTCCGCTTAACTGTAGTTACTGTATTCTTCAGGCATACTTTAACAAACCGTCCCTCAGGATATTTGTTAATCTTGAAGATAAATTAAATGAAGTAGCTGAATTACTTGATAAATCACCCGAAAGAATATTTAGAGTCGGCACCGGTGAATTCACTGATAGCCTTGCGCTGGATGATATTCATAAGTTCACTACTTTAATAACTGATTTTATTTATGCCAGAAGAAATACAGTAATAGAGTACAAGACAAAAACAACTGAAATTAAAAGACTGCTTACCTTGAAAAGCAGAGAAAGAGTTATTGTTTCATGGTCGCTGAACAGTCCATTTATTGCCGCACATGAAGAACATGGAGCGCCATCAATAGAACAAAGGCTTATCGCTGCTAAAACATGCCAGGATGAAGGATATATTACAGGATTTCACTTTGATCCACTGATCATTCATGATGACTGGAAGGAATATTATTCAAAAACCATTGAGCTAATGGCAAAATACCTTCGCCCAGAGAAAATAATATGGATCAGCATGGGTTGTATGCGTTTTTTACCATCATTAAAAAAAATAATACTGAACAGGCATCCGGAAAGTATTATTTTAAATAATGAATTCATTTATGGGCTTGATGGAAAACAAAGGTATTTCAAACCATTACGTATTGAAATGTACTCCTTCTTAGGCAAACTTCTTAAAGATTGGGCAGGATTTGATCCCGGATTGTATCTATGCATGGAAAGTGATGAAATATGGGAAAAAAGTCTAGGGTGGTCACCTGGTAATTCAGAAGGGTTGTCTAATTATCTTGACGGCAGGGTAAGATTATTCTGGAGCACAACTATATAATATGGAGGATACAATGTTATTAAATAATAAGATCGAGGATGTACTAAACAGGATCAGGCCATCACTTCAGGCAGATGGAGGAGATGTGGAACTGGTAGACGTCGATGTAAATGGGGTTGTAAAGGTTAAGCTTACAGGGGCATGCTCAGGGTGCCCAATGTCCACAATGACATTAAAAATGGGCATTGAAAAGATATTAAAACAGAATATCCCAGAGATCTTGAAAGTTGAGTCTATATAAAAAAAGCAGTTCCATTAAGAATGGAACTGCTGATTCTTGATAAGTAAAAAAATCACTTATTCTTATGCCTCATTTTCTTCATCTGTTTTCTGTATTTATGCTTCCTGATTTTTTTGCGGCGTTTCTTAACAACACTACTCATTAAAGGACCTCCAATAAAAGATGGTGATAAATAATATAATACTGATCAATATGTCAATAACTATTTAAATTCGTTTATATAAGTGCAGGAACGGGTTATAAAACTTTGTTCCAGTAGTTTTCGTATGCAAATATTTACAATTATCAATATTCCAGTTTACATAATATACATTATCAGAAGAATTGCTTATTTTTGAATCTTACCATGTTTGGACCTGTACAGATCTTTATCCGCTACACCAATAAGTTCTTTAACATCCATATCTGCATGATATATTGAATAGCCAACACTTACTGTAACCTTGTTTTTATTGCAAAATGCTGCTTCTATTCTGTTTCCTATCTCTTTGGCAATATCAATGTCTGCATCAATAAGGATAACAGCAAACTCATCTCCTCCATACCTGTAACCGGAATCAACAGATTCTCTTATGCAACCCCTGATAATGTCACCAGCATCACGAAGCACCTCATCCCCTGCAAGATGCCCGTATTTATCATTGTATTTTTTAAAATCATTTAGATCCAGCAATATCAGAGCGAGCAGGTTTCTCTGTCTTTTTGCACGCTTTATTTCTTCATTTAATCTGAAATAAAAATGTCTTTGATTATATAGCTCTGTAAGCGAATCGGTAATGGATAACCTGTTCAATTCTTTTCGAAGGTTTCTCTCTGTTATTATCCTGCGAATCTTGGCCTCAAGTTCCTCTATTCCAAAGGGTTTTTTGATAAAATCGCTTGCCCCTGCATTAATTACATCAACATATGTATACCCTTCTGAATAGCCAGTCATTGCAATTATACTTACATCATGGTTTTTACAGACCATTTTTATAAGATCCATTCCATCAACACCTGGCATTTTCATATCGGTTAAAATCATTGTGTAACTATTATTCTCGATCATCCTCATGGCTTCATCGCCATTTGAGGCTGAATTTGAAGGTATGCCAACTATCTCAAGTAATTTTTCAAGAGTCTCCCTTAAAAAAGGGTCATCATCAACAATAAGGATAAGTTCTTTTGAATAATCTATATCTACAGTTTGCATATCAAGACTATGTCTGAATTATATATGATCTGATATATATCAGATCATCAATTCGCCGTGAAGAGAGTTAATAAATGCTCTATTGACTTTAATTTTAACAATATCACCTATTATATTTTTATTACTATGAAAATTTATTATTTTATTTGTATCAGTCCTGCCAGAATACTGTGTTCCGAGTTTACTGAACCCATCAACAAGTACTTCTTCTGTATTACCTTCAAGTCTTTTGTTTCTAAGTAATGTCTTTTCTTTCTGCAGATCCTGTAGCACCTTTAATCTGGAAGCCTTTTCAGCTTCATTTAATTTATCAGGCAACCCAGTTGCTCTGGTTCCTTTTCGATCTGAATACTTAAAAGAAAAGAGGTTATCAAACTCTATTTTTTCAATAAGGTCAAGGGTCTTTTTAAAATCATCCTCACTTTCTCCAGGAAAACCGACAATAACATCACTCGTAATTGCAAAATCATCAGAAATGTCCCTTAGCTTGTTAGTAAGCCGCAAATAATCGTTATTTGTATATTTACGATTCATTAGTTTAAGAATTCTGTCAGAGCCTGACTGAAATGGAAGATGCATATGCCGGCAAAGCTTTTTTATCTCAATAAATGCATTTATTAGATCATCTGACAGATCCTTTGGATGGGATGTCGTAAATCTTATCCTGTAAAGGCCTTCAATCTCTGCAATCCTTTTTAGAAGTTCAGGAAATTTTACTTTTCCGCCTTTTCCGGCAGAGTATGAATTTACATTCTGCCCAAGAAGAGTAATCTCCTTCACCCCCTGTTGAACAAGTATTTCAGTCTCTTTTATAATATCCTCCAGAGGTCTACTTTGCTCACGCCCCCTTACATATGGGACAATGCAGTAGCTGCAAAAATTATTACACCCTTCCATTATAGACAGGTTGCTTTTTATCCTGCCTTTAAAAAAATCAACCGATTGATTAAAACTATGTTCAGGAACTAATGAAATATCCGTGGCAGATATCCTTTCTCGGAAATTTACAATACGATCAATCATACTGCTAATGTTTCCTATCTCTCTGGTTCCCATCACCAGGTCAAGCTCAGGAAATTTTTTTAATAGTGCCTTTCCTTCCTGCTGGGCAATACACCCCATTATCCCTAAGACAATATCATTACGTTTCTTTTTGATAACGATCATTCGGCCAAGAAGACTAAATGCCTTTTGTTCGGCCTTTTCTCTCACACTGCATGTATTAATGATAATCAGATCAGCCTTTTCAGGAAATTGTGTAGATAAAAGGCCTTGTCCCTGCAAAATACTGCTAACAGAATCAGAATCATATTCATTCATCTGGCAGCCCATTGTAGCAATATAGTAATATTTCATTTTTTGAGCACTGGTCATTTTATAAGATCACAGGATTATATGGGATCCAATTTTATGTTTTCATCAATTCTTAAAGAATGTAAAAGTTCATCTATAACAGTGTCGCACCCTGGCGCTATTTTTAACTCTATAACTGCTTTAAACGGATCAATTGTTGATACAATAGCCATACCATCATATGATTCAATTATCCACCTGATATAGTTAATTTTTGACCTGGCAACAGTAAATGTTTTTTTATTTGTCTGCATCTTTGCTGTAGGTTGCCCCACCCCATTTCATTTTTTTTCTAAGTATTTCATAATAGGTCTGATCCGGTGATTTGAACAGTTTAATTTTTGAATCTGACCTGTAAACAAGGATGTTATCCCCTTCAAGGATATCAAAACCTACTTGCCCATCAAAGGTCAGACTTACCTTTTCTTCACTTTCTTTCAACATCATTACAGAAATGACCACGGTATCAGGGAGTATTATTGGTCTGTTTGTAAGTGTAAATGGGCATATAGGGGTAAGTATTACATTTGAAATAGTCGGGTAGAGTATTGGACCTCCTGCTGATAAATTATAGCCTGTTGATCCTGTAGGGGTTGAAATAATAAGCCCGTCAGACCTGAATGTTGTTAAAAACTCGTTATTTATAAGCACATCAAGCTCTATTATTCTTGCGAGAGGACCTTTGTTAATTACCACATCATTTAATGTCTGAAATTTATAAACTTCCCGGTTATTTCTTGTCACCTTTGTTTCAAGCATAAGTCTTTCTTCAATCTCAAGACTGTTGTTGAGAATCATATCTAAAGATGGATAGAGTTTATCAATGGGTATACATGTCAGGAAACCTAAGCCTCCCAGATTTACGCCTAATATAGGGATGCCATGACGTCCATATTTTCTTGATGCCCCTAAAAGGGTTCCATCTCCACCAAGAACAATAATCCATTTAAGATCGTTAATCGGCATTAATTCAGAGTTGTTACAGGGCGCTTCCTGCTGACCGCTGGGGCCCATCTCTTCTGAAAACACATTTAACCCTTTATCCTGTAACCATTCAACAAGTTTTTGAGCCTCCCGCATTGCCGGTTCAAACTTGTGTTTATAAATCACCCCAATTGAAAATATTCCCATATTATTTCCTTTTTTATAAGTAAAGCTTGTTTACCTGCCAAACTGTAGTGATACATAATCAGGCACCTCTACACTACCCATAAGGAGAGGATCTTGATGACAATCTGATCCACCTGAAACAAGAAGTTTCATTTTATTTGCATATTCCAGATATTGTTCAATGCTTTTCCTGTCATGGGAAGAGTGCCAGCATTCTATGCCATCAATAAAAGGAAGAATAGATTGTGTAATAATCTTATGTTGCTCCTGAATATCCTGAGTCAATTTTGATAACGAGGTACCTCGTGGATGATTTGGATGAGCAAGAAAAAGTTTCCCTCCTGCATTTTTAATAAGGCTTGATACCTCTTCAAGCGATAATGGCATCTTTTCAATATTACATTTTGTAAGGTATTTTATAAATGCCTCGTCTCTTGTTTTTACTATCCCTTTTTTTACCATATAATCTGCGATATGCGGTCTTCCAAATGCACCATAAACAGATATTCCTATTTCATCAAGACCTTTATTGGTAAGTGGCTTTTTATTTTCATTTGACAGTTCATCATTAATTTTTTCAAGAATTTTTTCTGCCCTTTTTTTTCTATAGCTCCTGAGTTCTTCTACTTTTTTATTTAGATACTCATCTTCAGGATTGTAGTCATAGCCAAGAAAATCAAGTGAAATTGGTTTTGACCCGCTAAAGGAAGGATGAGTAAATGATACGCCAAGCTCAATCCCGTAAATATACCCAATACCATACTCTTCTGAGAGAGATTTAGCATTATTCTGGCATGCAATTGAATCATGATCAGTAATAGACAAAAGCCTGATACCAATCTCAGCTGCCTTTTTAAATATCTCCTCAACCGAATATAACCCATCAGAAAAAGTAGAATGAATATGCAGATCTATTATCATTTAAATCCTAATCAAAAGAGATCAATATGAACGATTATACTTTAAAAGGATAATTATTTCAGGCCTGACTTGCCAGTTGGTAGCTCCAGTAATACTCAAAGACCTTTTTGATATAAGTCTTTGTGGCCTTATAAGGTGGAATGCCATTATATTTTCTTACTTTATTGCTTCCGGCATTATATGCGGCCAGCGCAAGCTTAACATCCCCATTAAATAATTCAAGTAAATGCTTGATATATTTAACTCCTGCATTAATATTGTGAGCAGGATCATAGATGTCTTCAACGCCTAATGCATCTGCTGTTGAAGGCATTAACTGCATTAAACCCACTGCACCTTTTTTTGAAACCGCCAAGTGATCGTACTTTGATTCGGCAAGAATAATTGCCTTGATCAATGCAGGGTCAATTTTATATCGCTCTGCTGCGTCATCTATGATATCAATATAAACCATTTCTTTACTTGAATGAAAGACAGTATAACTTTTATAACCAAGTCTGCTGATCAGATCGACTTTATAAGATCTTTGATTCTTAATAAGTGGACGGGATGTAACATCAGACGGTGTACCTGATGGTAAGACAATAAGAGAAAAAATCAGTAAAAAAGAAATCATCCCCAAAACCAGGTTCTTCAGGGAATATTTACTAAATGGATCAGTTTCCATTGTTGACCTCCTAAAAACGGGATCAAAGTCTCATAAAATTCACTATTTGTCAAGGTCATGGCTTTTTTACTATAACCAAGCTTGATTTATTTGCGGGATTATCTTATTACCATCTCATTATTGAATAAATAAACTGCAATCTTATGGAGAATCCAAGTGATCGAAAAGATTTACAAAGCGGCTGAATTTATAGAATCTATCATCAAATATCCACCTGAAATAGGCATGATCACGGGTACAGGGCTGGGGAGTTTAACCGGAAGAATGCGCGTCGATAATAGAATCCCCTATAAAGATATACCCTATTTCTCTGTCCCCACTGTCACTGGTCATGATGGTTTTCTTGCGGCAGGCACCATAGCTGGAAAAAGGGTGCTTGCAATGGAAGGACGCTTTCATCTTTATGAAGGTTATACCTCTTCAGAGGTAACCTTCCCGGTTAGGGTTATGAAAAAACTTGGAGTCAAGTATCTGTTTATTTCAAGTGCTGCTGGCGGGTTTAACCCCATGTTTAAAGCCGGTGATCTCATGTTAATAGATGATCATATTAACTTTACAGGTATTGATCCTCTAGTAGGCCCAAACCTTGATGAGTTTGGCCCCCGATTTCCAGATATGTCACGTGTATATGACCCAAAGCTGCTCTTGATAGCAAAGAAAAATGCCATGAAACTTGAGATCGATCTAAAGCAGGGGGTTTATATTGGGATCACAGGCCCGTGCCTTGAGACACCTTCAGAGGTGCGTCTTATGCGGATGCTTGGCGCAGATGCTGTTGGCATGTCCACTGTACACGAAGTGATTGTAGCAAAGCACTGCGGACTAAAGATTATGGCTATAGTGGTGATAACTGATATGGATCTTCCTGACTGTATGGAAGAGATAAAGGTTGAAAAGGTGATCGAAATAGCTATGGCTGCAAGCCCGGCGCTTTCCTCTCTATGGGAGAGCATTATTAAAGAATTGCCTTAAACCTTTGATCGGACAAAAATAAAATATAAAATTAAGAGTATTGCCAACAAGTACATAAACCAGCTTACATCCTTCCTTTTACCACTTAAAAGCTTGATAAAAGGATAACTTACAAAGCCCATTGTAAGTCCATCAGCAATGGAATATGTCAAAGGGATACCTGTAATCATCAGGAAACAGGGGATTGATTCACTGTAATCATCCCATTGTATCTTCAGAACATTTTTGATCATCATTGAGCCCACTATAATGAGAGCAGGGGCAGTAATCGTTGTATAGCTGCCTATCATGATAATTAAGGGGCTTAAAAAAAGTGCCAGCAAAAAGAAGATAGCGATAGTTATGCTTGTTAATCCTGTACGTCCCCCCTGCTCCACCCCAGCAGCGCTTTCAATAAAACTGGTTACAGTTGTAGTCCCCGCACAGGCGCCTATTACAGTTCCAACAGCATCAGATAAAAAGGCCTTTTCAGCCCTTGGAAGCTTGTTATCTTTGACAAGCCCGGCCTGCTCGCTTACTCCTATAAGTGTGCCTATTGTGTCGAACATATCCATGAACAGAAATATTATTATAAATGGCACCATGGAAAGAGAAAGCGCCCCCAGTATATCCATTTTAAATAAAGTAGGTTTAAGAGATGGTGGGAGAGAAAAGAGGTTACAGGAAAGTGTAAACTCTTTTACAAGCCTGGAATTTGAAAGGAGATGAGATTCAGCAATTTCAAAACCTGAAGTAGAAATCAGTTTTAATATAACAGAGATAATTGTTGCGCCAGCAATTCCAAGTATTATGGCGCCGCGGATTTTTCGAGTATAAAGTGCTGCAGTCATGAAAAGACCGGATGCAAAAACAAAAAGGTCAATTGAAAAAATATGAGGATTTAATTTTACTAGCGTTTCGCCGCTTATTATTACTCCACCAGGGGTTGTAACGATTGTTGCCGCTGTAACAATTATTCCCGCATTTTGCATTCCTATAAAGGCAATAAATAATCCTATGCCTACAGCCATTGCGTTCTTCATGCTTGGGCTTACAGCATCAATGATTACCTTCCTGATACCAAACAATGAGAGTAAAAGAAACAATATGCCGGAAACAAAGATAATACCAAGTCCAATCTGCCATGAATTTGAAAAACCCGCGGCGCTAACAGCAGGCAATACTGTAAAAACAAAGAAAAAGTTTTCACCCATTCCAGGGGCCTGTGCAATGGGATACCTTGCGTATATACCCATAATTGCGGTAGCAACAGCAGACGATATACAGGTAGCTGCCATCACGGCGCCAAAATCCAAACCTGTATCAAAACCAAACATCCTGCCTGAAAGGACCATTGGCTGAACAACAATAATATATGCCATTGTCAGAAAGGTGGTTATACCGGCTGTAATCTCATTGCCTACACTGCTTCCGTTCTCAGAAAGTCTGAATAGCTTATCCAGTCTACTGTTGTTTATCATTATTCGCCTTCAAATTCTAATAGACTGTGTACATTATACCCCTTATTTTTTAATATCGCAGAACCCTTCAAACCTGGAAGGTCAACAATAAAAACAACCTCTGATATTATCCCGCCCAGTTTTTCAACAAGAGCGGTTGCTGCCACGGCTGTACCGCCTGTCGCGCAGAGGTCATCAACTATTAGAACCCTGTCTCCTTGTTTAATAGCATCTTTATGGATTTCAATAGTATCTGTGCCATACTCAAGGTCATACTCATAGGATATTACCTCTGCCGGAAGTTTACCTTTTTTTCTGATAGGTATAAAACCCTTTCCAAGGGTATATGAAAGCGCCCCACCAATAATAAATCCGCGGGATTCTATGCCGGCAATAATATCAAAATCAGTATGCTCTTTTATGTAGCGCTGGGTAAAGTTATCGATTACCATTCTAAATCCAAGCGGATCTTTAATAAGTGTTGTAATATCCCTGAAAATAATACCTTTTTTAGGGTAATCAGGAATGCTTCTTATATAGGATTTGATTGTCATCAGACACCTCCCTCGTTGCAACTATCATTAATTATTTTTATTTCAGGCAAGGTATTAACAATCAGTTTTTTTACTTTATCTGCAGTTTTGTTCATAATAGAAACTATCATCTCCCATGTAACAGGCTCTTCACCCTCTTTCCAGCAATCATAGTCAGTTGACATGGCAATGCCCTGATAACAGATGCCAAGTTCTCTCGCAAGTATAACCTCAGGAACTGTTGACATATTTATTATGTCAGCCCCAAAACCTCTAAACATATGTGATTCAGCCTTTGTAGAAAACCTTGGCCCTTCTATTGTAATAACTGTTCCTTTTATATGATGACGAAAACCCAGTTCCATTGCATTTTTTATAAGCACACCACGCAGATTTTCACAAAAGGGATGTGACATGGAGATATGAACAACCCTATCTTTATCAAAAAAGGTAAGTGCCCTTTTTTTTGTAAAATCAATAAACTGGTCAGGGAAGACTATATCCCCCGGCTCAATTTCTTCTTTGAGTGAGCCTACAGCCGTAGTGGCAATAATATGTGTGCAACCTTCCTGATTCAATGCATATATATTTGCTCTGTAATTGACTGCTGAAGGGAAAATGGTATGGTTTTTTCCATGCCTTGATAAAATAACAACATCTGTCGTACCAATTGTTCCCATTAATAGAGGTGAAGAAGGTTTCCCATAGGGGGTATCAACATCCTTATCAACCCTATCACTGATAATCTCAGGATCATCAAACCCTGTTCCTCCTATAATACCTACTTTTATTCTCTTCAATTCGCCTGCTCCTCTATTATTGATAATGTGAATGTTTAGTGTTGTTTTAATGTTTTTAGCGACATGTAACTCATTTATCCAGTAAGGTCAAATGATAATAAATACTAAATCTGTTGAAAAAAACTGGATTATCTGCTTTATGATATCTCTCTTAATGGCATTTAAAATAATAACATGATTCTGGACAAGTAGTTAAAATGAAGAAAAAATTTAAAAAAGTTATTACCATTGCACTTATATCGTTTTTCGCAGTGCTTTTTTCCCTTACCGGTTTTTTATTCTTCGTTCGACAGGAGGTAAAGAGCCAGATCGACCGTGGGGTAATTGATAATATAATATCCTCTGAAAGTCCTGTCTTTTATAATGATGATGTTACGCCAATAGGTGTATTTTTTGAAAAAATACACAGTAAGTATATAAATTACAGGGATATCCCAAAAATATACATAAAGGCACTGATAGCATCTGAAGATGGTAATTTTTATCATCATTCAGGCTTTGATTTCAAGGCTATTACAAGGGCATTTATCACTAATATGAAGGCCGGAAAGGTTGTCCAGGGTGGAAGCACCATTACACAGCAGACAGCCAAAAACGTCTTTAAAAGAGAAAAAAGCGGGTACATATCAAAACTTAAAGAACTTTTTCAGGGCCTGATTCTTGAGTATTTTTATACCAAGGAGGAGATCCTTGAAATGTATATTAACCAGTTTGAGGTTACCGGGTTTGGTAAGGGACTCAGGATCGCATCTGAATATTTTTTTAATAAGGAGGTAAAAGACCTCACTATTGTCGAGGCTGCATTTATAGCAGGTATGGTAAAGGGACCATATAAATATAATCCCTTTACAAAGAGTACAGATGAAGCAAAGAATAAGGCTATAAAAAATGCAAATATCCGGAAGAACTATGTGCTCAAAAACATGTTTAAATTAAACATGATATCCAATGAAGAATACCTTGAAGCAGTAAAACAGGATGTCCCCTTCAATGAAGGTCAGGTAACATACAGATTAAATGTAATACTGGATTATATCAGGACTCAACTGCAGTCAGATTATTTCAAGAAGATACTTCATGATGAAGGTGTTGATAATATCGCTACATCAGGTATCAGGATCTACACCTCTATTAATAAAGAGATACAGGATGCAGCCTTGATGAGTATCCAGAAAAATCTTCCTTTACTGGATATAAGGCTTTCAGGCATGGATATTAATATCTTCAAGGATAGATATATAAAGAAGGTAGGCGCCTATTACCAGACCCATGAATCAGGGCTCCCATTTTTTGTAAAAATCGGCAACATTATAAAGACTGACAAAGGGCCGGAAATTAAGGTTGAATGGAATGATGTCATGACCGGAATTATTGACATCCCAGCGCTTAAGGAAGTGGCAAATGCCTGGGCAATGTGGAAGTATGGCTATAATTTTAAATATGATTTTAACTATTTGAATGAATTTATTAACCTATTTAATGAAGGTGATTATATCCCTGTCACCATATCAGAAGAGGGAGACGGAAAAATATCTCTTGCGCCTATCCCTGAGCTTGAGGGCGGGGTGGTTATTCTTAAAGATGGTATGGTAAAGGCAATGGTTGGCGGATACTTTAACAGACACTTTAATCGAGCTGTTGATGCAAAAAGACAGCTTGGGTCAATATTTAAACCAATCGTTTATACTGCCGCACTTCAACTCAAATGGCACAGCCTTGATAAGCTATCTAATGTGCGTGATCTTTATACCTATCAGGGAACATATTATTTGCCAAATCCGGATCACGAGCCTGAAAGTGAAACAGTCTCAATGACATGGGCAGGGGTAAAATCAGAAAATCTTGCAACTGTCTGGCTGTTGTACCACCTCACAGACAGGCTTACCATGAGTGAGTTTAAGGATATTGTGGAAATTCTGGGTTTAGCCCGTGGCAGCAATGAATCTTATGATGATTATGTCTCCAGGATAAGGGATGAACACGGGGTACTGGTGACAAACAGCGCTATCAGGGAAGCAGCCTTTAATATGGCCTGTAAAAGTGTTGAATCTGATATATTATTTGATGGAAATTTATATGCCCTTGATAATATAAACAGGCTTCATCTCAGTATTGATTCAAAAAAAATCATAGATGATAATAAATCTATTTTGCGATACAACTTTGAACAATTGAAAAAAATCAACACCCAGATGCTTGATGATCTTAAGGATATAAATCTGCTCTTTACTCTTTACAGCGATAATCCATCAGGTATAGAAACCAGTCTTAACAGAGGATTGAACCGCCTGTATATTCTAAAGACAAATGATGGTGATGAAAGAATAATTTATACTGGAAATCCGCTCTTTATCAATGGGAGGGAATTTTTTAGAGCAACCATAAATGATCTTATTGATAGAAAAGAGAAATTCAGTCTGGATGACATCTGGATAGATGACCTTGTACCATCCGGGATATTGACAAACCTTCAGGAGTATATGAATAAACACTACAGGGAATTATCAGCCTATTCCAGGTATGATATAAACATCCTGTCACATATCAGAGATTTCAAAACGCTGATTAATCTCGCCTATGTTAAAAAACTTGCAAAAGATATGGGCGTATATTCACCTCTTGACCCTGTCCTTTCTTTTCCCCTTGGGCCAAATGCAATTAGTATAATTGAAGGGGCTATGGCATATCAGACACTACTGAGTGGTGAAATAAATACCATTCAAGGCGTTGAAAAATCTGAAGGCCTGATACCTGCAATTACAAAGATTACTGACAGGGATAATGTGCTGATATGGGAATATAAGCCTGAAAATCAAACCGTGGTATCAAAAACAATCTCTGCTTCAATTGTTGAGATACTGAGAAATGTCGTGAAAAATGGTACAGGTCAGAGGGCCAGGGATGCAGTCAAGATGGATATGGATTTTGAAAGTGGCAATATGGAATTACCTGTCTTATGTTATGGAAAAACAGGCACTGCAAACCGTTTTACAAACTCAAGCTTTGTTGGATATATACCCGGCCTGGACAGCATCACTGGTGAATTTGACCTGAACCTGGGGTATGTAATTGCCTCATATGTTGGTTATGATAATAATTTTCCCATGAAAGGAAAGAGTTTTAATATTTCCGGTGCATCAGGTGCACTACCAATATGGATTGATTCGGCAAAGGGGATCGTTGAGAGCAGGGAATATAAAAAAGGGATTAATATCTCTGACCTGGCATTTACTGCCTCATCAACGCAGGCAACTAAAAATAAAAGTATGACACCCATAACCGTATCTAAAAAAGATGGTCTTCCTGTCACTGGAAGCGAAAACTACCAGGTAGATGATCAGGTTACTGAAATCTACATCAACCAGGGAGAGCAATCATCAGCAGCATACGCAAGAGAATTCAGCCCCCTGAAAGGAAAAAATAATTATGAATAGCCTGAGAATAGTTAATGTTTTTATTTTAGTTATAATATTAGCTGGTTGCGTTACGATCCCCAAACGAACAGGAAAAGAGATTGTAGAATACTATGCCCTCCCTGCCCTTTCCAATGAGATGCTTGATCAAAAAATAGAGGCATTAAATCAGATCATTCATGAAGGCAAACTGTCAGATAAACAAAAAAAGACGGCATCCTCATTATTTAAGACCTATGAAAAGATTAAGGAGTTGAACAAAGGAAATGCTGCCAGAGAGGATTACATAAAATCAATACAGATTCTGTTTAACAGCATGGGCATTATTGAGCATCAATATCTTTTCGGTGAAGCGGCTTTTGACATGGGTATAGAAAAGGAAATTATAAATGATTATACATCATTTAAAAAAGATATATATGAAGCATATCTTTCAGATAATCTTCAAGGCGTAATATCAAAGAGCCGGGAACTTGAATCCATATATGGAAAAGGGGCTATCACCCCTGATATAGGCATAATACTTGTTGACTCTTTATCAAGAAGTTCCATGACTGGGGAGGCGCTCTCTACTGCTAAGGAGATATACAGCAGGATGGAATCAATGCCTGACAAGGTAAATCTTTTATCAGATATGATAGGAATGCAAATAAAGATGGGAAATACCAGAGAGGCCGCATTCTTTTTTGAAAAACTGGTTGATCTTATAGATGAAAAAAACAATGTATATAAAAATACCGTGAATATTATCGCAAAATCAAAAGAAACCAATTCAACACTTAATGCCTCAATTGAAAAAAAACTTTCAGATATCAACCCGGAAAAGACAGACCTTGCAGAACAGAAAATTAAAAATGTAAATAAATTATTATCCAGGAATGATTTTGCAGGGGCACGTCTGATTTTACTCAGGTGGAGACTTACAGCCGAAGAGGGCTCTGAGCTGGATATGATTGAAGAGGCTCTCAAGGGTGTGGATGCCGCTGATGAAAAATATAATAGTTATAACAGCAAAGATAACACCATACTTGAAGATGCAAAAAGAAAAATTGAGAATGAACACTATGAAGAGGCTATAAGAATTCTAAAGCCCCTTACCTCCCAGGGTTCCAATTTTGAAGCAGAAAAGTTGAAGAACCTGGCAATTGATAAACACATCAATAATGAAAGGTTAAAGGCAGCAAAACTTTTTATGGCAGCTGGAGAGGAGAAAAATATCCAAAAGAAAAAGGAGCTGTTGTTCTCATCAAAGGCAATACTGGAAAGTCTGGTAAATAACTATCCGGAAACGCCGCTTTTGGAAAAATTAAATAGCTATATCAAGAAGATAAATACAGAACTCAATCAGATATAAATGTTGGGCATGGAAAAATAAAAAAATTTTGCATCTTTTTTAAAAAAAATAATGGACACCTGAATATGTAAAACGTATAATGCAGCTGTATTTTGGCAATGATAACAAATCAGCCTGACCCAATAAGTTGTGTAGCAAGATTTACTAATGAATAAACCCGACCTGAAGCGATAATACACCTGTTAATTACTCAGTTATTCAACCTGTAAAAACATGATCATCAGTATCATTGATTATTTTTTGTGCGGTTGGAATTTTTTAAAGTTAAACAATATTTGGTCCGATCCAGTAATCAAATGATGCAAAAGGTTCTTTGAAAATAGGTATGTACGGTGTACCACCTGGCTTCAACACAAACACCTAAACCATAGGATAGTAATTATACTATTTGGTAGATTCTTCCAAGGGTTATAATAAAGTCAGGAAGTCACAGGTGGTATGTACAAGAGCTTCTCGGATGCACGTGCATCTTTTCTACCGGTCGTATCCAAATAATATTTTTAGTTGATATCAGTATCGGAGATAACAACGGCATTCAGGGAAGCCACTATTATATTTAACGCGTAGGCAGGTTAACTTATCAACCCAACCTCTTTAGTTAGATCATAGTTAGATATAAATAATGAATATAAGAACCGAAGTATTTTAGCCGCGAATGCTGTTTATTCGCGGCTATTTTATTTAACCAAATATCAGTATTTGAACATCCCGTTTTCGTAGATGATCTTTTTCTCTCCTGATTTCAAGCAGGCTGTAACAACCTTATCCTCAGTGTTTATTATATCCCAGTGAAGGGCAGAGTCATTAAAGCCTAACTTCTCCTTAATCTCCTTGGTAAGCTTTGATGGGTCACCATCAAATGTATCAGAGTATGACATACCCACTGCAAGATGGCAGTTACCAAATTTTCCTCCATAATTTTCATCAAACAGGGTATTTGCCATGAATCTGTCTATTTTGGAGAATCTCTTGTCAGTTAGAGAAAACTCCCCTACCCTTCTGGCACCTTTATCCATGGAGATCTGTTTTGCGACAAACTCTTTTCCCTTTTTCGCACTGCTTTTTATCACCTCACCCTTCTTGAACTGAAGCCTGATCCCTTCAACATAATTGCCATCTCTATATGAAGGCAGGTTGGCATAATAAACACCCTCTGTGCCTCTCCAGTCAGGTGAAATGAACAATTCAAAACTGGGGATATTATGGCCTGATACCCCTATCCATCTTCGCTTTTCGCCAGGCGTTATCTTTAAGTCCATATTTTCAGATTCAATATGGTAATATGCCACCTTTATACGGTTGATCCATTTTTTAATGACCATTGCATTATTAAAGGTCTCTTCCCATCCCTTTACAGGATCTTTCATATCAAGGTAACAGGCCTTTATAACCTGCGCAGTATATTGTTTCATAGAGATACCAGCTGTTTCAGCAGCGCCCTGTGTTGGAACCATACACAATGTCCATCCGAAATCCCCTTTTTCCTCCCTTTTCCACAAAATATCCCTGAGGGGCTTTCGCGCAAGGGCAGCCTTCCCTATTTTTCTGGGGTCTATATGCCTCAGATGGGTAATAGATTCAGGGGCAAGAAGGCTTATCACACCATGAAGATTCTCATTAAACTCTTTTTCACCGGATGGCTGGAATCCTAATTGAGTGTTATTTGCCCTTTCGAAAAAATTCTTTTCCATCTGAGGAGTGCTGCTTATACGAAGAATGGGGTTCATACCCATATCCAATATTTTTGCCTGAAGTATCTCAGCAAGCCTGATAGCTGATATATCAAACCTTATCAGGATGTTATTATTCTGTTTATATTTTTTTGTCCTGGCCTTTTTAAGCCCCCAGAGCAGTATATCCCCGTACTTATTCAGTTTATCTGTTGATATCATCTTGGTATCCTCCTTGGCAGATTGACATAAATTCATGTGTAAATATCTAATTATAGTGCTACACAATAGCATAAATTTTTATTTACCTGAATCATTTAAAATTTTAAAATATGCATTTTAGATAGAAAAAGGATAGTATGGCATATCATAATAACAGGATGAGAATAATCTGATATCGACATAAACCTGATCGAATAGAGAGTATCATGAATAAAAAGACCAATCGATTCCTTTGCATTCACGGCCATTTTTATCAACCGCCAAGAGAAAACCCATGGACAGGAACCATCCATTTACAAAAATCAGCTTATCCTTTTCATGACTGGAATGAAAGGATAACACGCGAATGTTACGGCCCTAATACGAGAAGCAGGCTTCATGGTGAGAATGGATTCATTAAGAAGCTAAAAAATAATTATGAGCAAATCAGCTTCAATTTTGGCCCAACCCTTTTAACATGGCTGGAAAAAAATAATCCTTGGATATATTCACAGATTATTGAGGCGGATAAAAAAAGCTGCAACACATTTGGAGGACATGGCAATGCCATAGCCCAGGTTTATAACCATATAATCATGCCACTTGCATCTGAAAAAGACAAGATAACGCAGGTCAAATGGGGGCTGGCTGATTTCTCCCATAGATTTGGCAGGGAGGCAGAGGGTATGTGGCTTGCTGAAACAGCTGTAAACAGGGATACCCTGAAGGTAATGGCCAGCGAAGGTGTCAGGTTTACCATTCTTTCCCCTTTTCAGGCCCATATGGTAAAGAGCATCAGCCATAATAAATCAGAATGGCTGGATGTTTCCGGTGGCAGAGTTGACTGCACACACCCATACAGGTACTTTCTACCAGAAGACAGATCCCTTTATATTGATATTTTCTTTTACAATGGGCCTCTCTCAAAGGCTATTGCATATGAAAAACTGCTTGGGTCAGGAGAGATATTTCTTAGAAAGATTATGGAGGCATATCCATCAGAGACAAATACCCCTGCCCTCGTGAGCATGGCAACAGACGGGGAGAGCTACGGTCACCACTTCAAGTTCGGTGAAATGGCGCTTACATGGGTGCTTGATACTGTAAAGCATCAGGGCGATATTTCAATTACAAATTATGGTGAATTTCTTGAAATGTGTCCCCCTGAAAAAGAGGTGATGATCATTGAAAACAGCGCATGGAGCTGTGCTCACGGGGTTGAAAGATGGCGTTCAAATTGCGGGTGCAGTATTAGTCAGCATCCTGGCTGGACACAGTCATGGAGAGCCCCCTTAAGGGAGGGGCTTGACTGGCTTAACATGCGTCTATCAAAGATTTTTGAAAGGGAGACAAAGGGGCTTTTAAAAGATACAGTAAAAACACGAAATGATTATATAACAGTATTAATGACGCCTGATGAAAAAGAAAAAAATAGATTTCTCCGGAAGCACTCAGCCGGATCACTCACAAAAGAACAAAAGAATCTGGTATTCAGGCTCCTTGAGTCTCAAAAATACTCCCTCTACATGTTTACAAGCTGTGGCTGGTTCTTTGATGATATATCCGGGATAGAGGCCATTCAGGTGCTCATGTACGCAAAAAAGGCCATTGAATTATGTGGGCCATTCTCCGATGAAGGGCTTGAAAAAGGCCTTATGGATTATCTGAACAAGGCAATATCAAATGATCAAAGATATGAGAACGGCCTTGAGGTATATAACAAAAAGATTCTTCCTCTGAAATATGATATGGTCTCCCTCTGTGCTAATTATTCACTGCTATGCGTTGTGGATCAGGACCATAGGTTGAAATGGGTAAAAAATATTGTTAAACCTCATAATGTAAAAATGGGCATGACAGGTGAAAACAAGCTATTTTTTGCTGAAACGGGTGACCCTGAGGCATTGGATGCAGGCTATAAGATATGCAGTATCTCAATTATAACCCCTGAGAATGAGCTCAAATGTATTTCAGGAAAGACAAGCAGGGATGATCAGAAGCACATGGAGGAAATGATTGATAGAGTATTGTCTGGTAAAGAGCAGGTACTTGGCATTGATGCATTCTCAAAATACCTCTCAGATTCAGAGACCCTTACCTTTAACGATATGATGCCTGATATAAAATCAGAGATTATGGATATCCTTTTAAGACGATTAGAGAATCAGTTTTTTAGTACAGTATGTGAAAGACCTCAGGAGATGTATAACTACATCAGATACCTTGCATCACAGGATGAAAACATACCGGATTATTTAACTAATGCAATTCAATCCATTACCAATGGCCTTATTGTAAAACTATTCAAGTATTCAGGTGATGCTCCGATAAATTACAATGAAATTGAATATTTATTATCTCTTTTTATAAGCGAGCCAGATGATGAGGAATCAAACCCTGTTAATAGAATAGTGTTTGATCCTGTCACTCTCTTACAGCAGTATAGAATATTACAATCGATTGAATGTTTTCTTACAGGACAAATACTGTCAATCAGGGATAATAATATAAACCTTTGCTTAATAAATATTTTAAAGACTGTTGAATTTATTCATAAATATAATATTTATCCTGATTTATGGCAATTTCAGAATCTGTTTTATGATCTGAGCACTGATATCGGTTTTATAAAAAAAATGGATCATGACACTTTATCATTATTCCGGCAGGTCGAAAGGCTGCTGGGGTTTACAGGGGGAAATCAATATGCTTAACCTGGTAATGGCGCTTCATTGTCATCAACCTGTTGGAAATTTTGATCATGTATTCAGTATGGCCATGGATAAATGTTACCGGCCTCTTCTGGATATCCTATACAGGCATCCGGGTATAAAAACAGGAATCCATTTATCAGGGCCTTTGCTTGAATGGATAGATAAAAACCGGAATGAATATATCTCTCTTATTGGCGAAATGGTCAAAAGAAAACAGGTTGAGATGCTGTCAGGCGGTTTTTTTGAACCGCTTCTCGCTGAAATCCCTGCCCGTGACGCGATTGGTCAGGTCAACCTGATGAATGCATACCTGAATGAAAAATTCAGGAAACAGCCAAAGGGTTTCTGGCTCACTGAGAGGGTGTGGGATTCTACCCTGCCCCTTGTCTTAAAGGATTCAGGGCTTTCTTATACAATTGTCGATGATACGCATATGTATTATTCCGGCTTAAAGCCTGATCAGATATATGGAAGCTATATCACCGAAAAAGAGGGTCACACCCTCAAAATACTGTCAACACCAATGGTGATGCGTTACCTTATACCCTTCAGAATGGTTGAGGATGTAATCGGTCATCTGCGTCACGAAGAAAGCCTGGGCAGAAACATTGCAGTATACGGTGATGATGGTGAAAAATTTGGATTATGGCCCGGAACCCATGAATGGGTTATACAAAAGGGCTGGCTTGAAAAATTCTTCAGTGCAATAGAGAGCAACAGCGACTGGCTTAAAACAATGCTTCCCAGTGAATATATTGCCACATACCCGCCTCTTGGCAGGATTTACCTCCCCCAGGCATCTTATGAGGAGATGACTGAATGGGCACTGCCGCCAGACCAGTCTTATGCGCTTGAAAATATCATCAAGAGACTAAAGAACGATAATCTGTGGGACAATTACCGGCCTTTTGTCCGTGGCGGGATATGGGATAATTTTCTGGTGAAGTATTATGAAACAAACCGCATACATAAAAAAATGCTTTTACTGAGCGAAAAGGCACTAGGAAACATGGAGGCACAGATATGTATCTGGCGTGCCCAGTGTAACTGTGCCTACTGGCATGGGGTTTTTGGCGGTCTTTATCTTGGCCATCTAAGGAGGGCCATACAGGAAAATCTTATCCGGGCTCAGGAGATACTCTGCAAAGACAGGCCGGACCAGCTAGGATATGTATTTACTGATATCGATAAAGATGGGCATAACGAGATAATAATAGAGAACAAAAAAATGGGCATTGGCATATCTCCTGCCTCTGGTGGTGGTATTTTTGATATCTCCTTTTTCAAGAAGGCGTATAACCTTACCGACACCCTGACCAGAAGAAAAGAGGCATACCATAACAGTATCAGTGCAGCTCATAATGATACAAATGCCTCAAATAATGGTATTGCATCTATACATGATATACATAATAAAGGCATAGATAATATTGAATCACTTCTTATCTATGACCATTACCCAAGGATATCTCTGCTTGATCATTATTTTACAAACGAGACATCCCTTGAAGATTATTCAAGGGCACAGTATCACCCTGATGCAGATCTTTCCGGTAAAATTTATAAACTTAAAAATATGGTTTCAAAGGAAGATAACATTAAAGTACAACTTGACTTATCAACTGTAAAGCCTTGTTTATCGAAAATTATTAATATCTCATTAGATTCTGAGATGGTTTTTACCTATACTTTTTATAATAATGGGATGGACTATATCTCAATGATATTCGGTTGTGAGTTTAATATCAATCTTTACTCTGATCAGGACCCTGCAAAGTACTATTACCTTCCTGAAAAAGATAAAAAACGAGAAATATATGAGACCGGTGAAGAAAACAATATCAAGACGTTCCATCTGGTTAATAATACAGATAGTCTCATTGTAAAGTATGAGTTCTCTCTACCTCTAACAGTATGGTTTTACCCCATTATGACTGTGTCAAAATCAGAAGAGGGATTTGAACACACCTATCAGGGTTCGAGTCTGCTCTTTAGGTTGCCTCTTGAATTGCCACCAGGAGGGAAAAAAGGTATTGAGATGAAGATGAGCATTGAAGATTCCCATAATATTTAAGCTATAGATACATAGTTTTAACTATCTATGAGCATTAATGACAGGGCTCTGTTTTTTAACCTTTTTCAATTTATTCTGTTTTTTATTAGAAATATCTGGAATCATATAGAGTCTCATGATAGATATAATTTTAAGCTGTAAAATAATTAGTTTATTTATATATTTTCAGGCTCATTAAAAAAATGCCTTGGAGGATATATGAAGATCACCGTAATTGGTGCAGCCGGGAGTGTCGGGGCCCCGGCAGTTTTTTATCTTGCTGTAAACAGGCTGGCCCATGAGTTTTTAATGATCGGAGG